>CAJXKR010000261.1 GCA_913055815.1 uncultured Desulfohalobiaceae bacterium
CCTTCTTCTATATGCCTTTTGCATAGTTTTTTCCAGTTATCTGTTAATTGTTAATGTTGCGATGCTCGAGGTTCACAGACGTACTGTCACCACCGGCCACTGTCTTCTCTATCCCTAAGTCCCTGAGTCCCTAAGTCTCTCAGTCCCTCTCTGTCTTCTGTCCTCTGTCATCTGTCTTCTGCTATGCCCCGAATACCTCCATGGAAATATCCGTGATTTCTTCGGAACTATTATTTTCCACTAAAGTTACTGTTTTATTCAGGGTGCTTTGTATGTGTCTTGTTTCGTTTGCCACAGTAATCACTGCCAATACCAAACATTCAGTATTGTCCTGGGCTTCCACTTCTGCAACCGATACATTGAATTTGTTTCTGATCTTTTGCTTTAAACTCAACACGATACTGCGTTTTTCCTTTATGGAAAAAATACCGTGCAATCTGAACTCTATTTTCAATGAACCTATTAACATGAAAATCTGTTATCTGTTATCAGTGACTGTTAAAAAATAAAATTTGCTCGCCCTGCACCATCTTGCGATAAGTTGGTGCAGGGTCAACATTGCCCATAATTCGTTGTGCCTGCCAGGTGATGGGGGTTAACATAGCAAGTTACAGGTTGTTAATTTATGTTTATTCCAAGTGTTTACTACAAGGTGGCCTTTTCCTGTACTTCTTCGTATGCCTCTATTATGTCGCCTACTTTGATGTCATTGTAATTTTCCAGGCCTGCGCCGCATTCGTAGTCCTTGTACACTTCTTTTGCATCATCCTTGAATCTCTTCAGGGAGTTCAATTTGCCGGTGTAAAGCACCACTCCGTCTCTAAGCAGTCTGATCCCGGCATTTCTCTTCAATTTTCCGCTTACCACGATACATCCGGCGATTGTCCCAACTTTGGGTATGGTAAAGGTGTCCCTGACTTCTGCCTGTCCCAGGAAGACCTCTTTGGTAATCGGTTCCAGCATTCCGGCCATGGCCTCTTTTACATCGTTCACCAGTCTGTAGATCACGTTGTAAAACCGTATATCCACAGCTTCCTGCTCTGCTATATCCCTTATTTTTGTGGTTGGGCGGACATTGAATCCGATAATAACGGCTCTGGAAGCGGAAGCCAACTTTATATCGGACTCGGTAATTGCTCCTGTACCTTCGTGGATTATTTGCACTTTTACCGCGCTGGTGTTCAGTTTCTTGATGGCTTCGGTCATGGCCCCCAGAGATCCCTGTACGTCCGCTTTGAGTATGAGGTTCAAATTTTTGACTTCTTCTTCCGATTTTGCGGCAAAGAAACTCTCCAAGGTTACCTTGGTCTCCTTGGCAAGCTCTCTTTCCCTTTGTTTGCTCTGTCTGGATTCTGCAATACGTTTGGCAACTTTTTCGTTTTCCACTACCACATACTCGTCACCTGCGTTGGGGATACCTTCAAATCCCTGAACTTCTGCAGGCATAGCAGGACCGGCAGTATTTATCTTTTTGCCCCTGTCGTTGAACAGGGCCCTGACCTTGCCGTGGTAAAGCCCGCATACAAAGGGGTCTCCAGCTTTCAAGGTCCCTTCCTGGATCAGTACCGAACCCACCGGTCCGCGTCCCTTGTCCAGCCTGGCCTCGATTATGTGACCTCTGGCAGGTTTGTTGGGATTTGCCTGCAGTTCCATCATTTCGGATTGCAAAAGTACCATCTCCAGGAGCTGATCCAGTCCCATTTCCTGTTTGGCAGAAATATAGGAAAATATTGTACTTCCGCCCCATTCTTCCGGAAGCAGTCCATGGTCTGCAAGTTCCCTTTTTACTCTTTCCGAATCCGCGTTGTCCTTGTCTATCTTGTTTACAGCTACAATCATGGGAACGTTGGCAGCCTTGCAGTGGTTGATCGCTTCCAGGGTTTGATCCATAACCCCGTCGTCAGCACCTACTATCAGGATAACTATGTCAGTTACCTGGGCACCTCTGGAGCGCATCTCGGTAAAGGCTTCGTGACCGGGAGTGTCCAGAAACACGATGTCCCCGTTGTCCAGTTGTACGTGATAGGCACCGATATGTTGAGTAATGCCTCCTGCTTCCCGGTTTATAATCTTGGAACGCTGTATTGCATCCAAAAGGGAGGTCTTTCCGTGATCCACGTGCCCCATTATTGTTACCACAGGCGGCCGGGGTTGCAATTCTTCCGGGCTGTCTTCCTTCTTGGGAGATATGAATTCTTCTTCCGAGAATCCGACTTTTTCGACTTCAAAACCGTATTCTTCCGCCACGACAGTGGCTGTATCGATATCCAGGGATTGATTGATTGTGGCCATAACTCCCAGTTTAAGCAGGCTCTTGATTATATCCTGGGCCTTTATACCCATTTCACTGGCAAGCGTGGAAACCCTTATCGCTTCTTCCATTTTTATTTTGCGCTTGGCTGCCTTGGTCGGGGCCACGCCACCATGCTGGGGCTGAGAGGCCCCGCTTTCGGAAAATTCTCCTTCGGCATCTGGTGTTTCCTGCTTTTCTGCCGATTTGTCCTTTCTTTTATCCGATTTCTTCTTTTTGCCACCGGATTTTTCTTTTTCATCGTACAGGTTGGAAACATCCACGGTTCGTTTGTCTTTGCCCTTCTTTTTGGAAGACTTTTTTGACTTCTCGGGTTTGTCTTTCTTTTCTTCGGGTACGGCTTCCTTGGGAGGGGTTTCCTTTTCCTGTTTGGATTCAGCAGGGGATTCAGGTTGTGCTTGGGCTTTTTCAGTAAATCCATCTTCTGGTACTAAGTCTTCCTCTTTTTCCGTTTCCTGCTGCTGTTCTTCCGGCTTTTCCTCGGGTTTGGAAATAACTGTTACCTGTGGAGATTCCTTTTGCCTGGACTTCTTCTTTCTTTTGCCTCTTGAGGGTGCTTCTTTTTCAGGTTTCTCTGCAGTTTCGGTACTATCAGGTTCTGATGGCATTTCAGTCTCCAATGAAGAGGAGTCCTGGTATCCGGGACCGGATTCTTCAGCTTCCGGTGTGTATTCCGGTTTTTCGCTTTCCTCTTGTTCCAATGCTTCTTGAGCTGCGTCTGCAGTTTCCGCCTCGGAAGTGGAAAACGCAGTTTGGCCGGTAGAATCGGGTTGTTCTGAAACAGAAGGGGATGCTTCTTTACTGGACTTGCGCCGTTTTTTCCTTAATATTACACCGGAAGAAGTAACCTTGTCCCTGCTGGAGTCTTCACTACCTTTTTCAGAGTAGTAGCTGCGCACCAACTCCACTTCTTCAGGGGTTAAACCACTCATATGGCTTTTCACTTGGATGTTTTTTTCTCTTAGAACATGGAGCAATTCCTTATTGGTTACACCTAGTTCAGTAGATAAATCTCTAACTCGCATTTTTGTGGTCATAGTCTGCACCCCCTGTGTGAGTACTTTTGCCAGCCCTTGAACTTGGGAAATCTTTTCTGGCAGTCAGGGTCCTGACAAAGATAAAATCCTCGTCCAGCTAGTTGTTGTTCCGGGTCAGGGTCTAACATTGCCTTGTCGTGTTTGAACCTGATTACGTACCTATCCAATTCTGTTTTTAAAAAACGTCGCCTACAAATTACGCACATCCTTTCAGGTTTGTGTGTCTTTTTCATGCCGGAACTTTATTTTTATTTCCGAATTGAAAACTTGTTATTGTTTCGAACAAATTATATATTCACGGATTAGGGTTAGTTTTCCGAATCCTGTTCTTTTTCCTGGGTTTCTGAATTTGAATTTCCCAGCAAATTCAAAGCGGAATGGAGTTCGGACAACTTTTGTTCAGTCATTCCGGATATTGTCATAAGGTCCTCATCCGTGGAATTTCGTATGTCTTCCAGAGTCTGGAACCCGGCATTGATGAAATTCTCCGCAGGTATTTCAGTAACGTTGCTTATTTGTTCGAAATCCGGCTGGGTGTTGTAGATTTCTCCGTATTTACTTTCAGTAATCACATCGATTTTCCAGCCCAGCAGTTTACTGGCCAATTTCACGTTTTGCCCTTTTTGTCCTATGGCCAATTTGTGTTGATTGTCCGGAACCACGACTTCCAGGGATTTGTCGTCCTCATCCACGGTGATACTGGAAATGCGGGCAGGGGACAAGGCGTTTACCGCATAGGTGGTAATATCCGGGTTCCATAAGACCAGATCTATTTTTTCCCCTTTGAATTCCTGAACTATTTTATTAATCCTGGAACCTTTGACCCCCACGCATGCTCCAACCGGATCCACATCCCGGTCCCTGGATAGCAGGGCGATTTTCGCCCTGGAGCCTGGGTCCCTGGTCACACTCATTATTTTTATAGTGCCGTCGCTGATTTCAGGCACCTCCAATTTGAACAGTGCTTCCATGAATGAGGGATGCGAACGGGAAAGCACTATTTGAGGTCCTTTGCCTTCCTTGTGTACATCTATAATATAACCCTGCAATCTATCTCCCCTTTTGTAATGCTCCCTGGGGATCTGTTCATCCTTGGGTAGAATGGCTTCCGTACGCCCGAGGTTAACTATCCAGCCCTCCCGGTCTCTGCGTTGAATGGTCCCGCTTATAATCTCTC
>CAJXKR010000262.1 GCA_913055815.1 uncultured Desulfohalobiaceae bacterium
AGGGTGAGCTTCACGTTGATAAACATCATGAACCCGATAGTAGCCAAACCCAGGAAAACGGTGTCATTAATAGCTACAAGCCCCATGCCCGCAGCCATCCGGATCTGATTTATGTCGTTCGTGCCGCGGGCCATCAAGTCTCCAGTGTTCGTGCCATCGAAAAAACTGGGCGGCAGGGACTGTATATGGGAGAAAAATCTGTTCCGCAGACCTTCTTCAACCCTCCTGGCAAACCCCAGCAGACAATTGCGCCAAATCAATCGAAATATAGCCATGAATGAAGCGATGGCAGCGATGATCAAGGCGTAATAGGCCAGGGTCCCGGCACCTATATCCATAGTCGTTATATCGTCAACTGCACGTTTAATTACCCTGGGAACCAGAACTTGTAAAATATCGACCAAAATCAGGCTAATTAAGCCGATAATTATTGGATACAAGCGTTCTGAAAGATAGGGTCTCAATAGTTTCAATGAAGAAGCCATACAAGTCGAATTTGTCTATACATACAATTCTAGATTTTAAGGAGTTGCAAAAACACAACGATAGTATGATCTATGACTCTATTTTGCAAGTGTCTAATGTTGCGATAGGGTGGATTATTAACAAAACAGTAACTCACTAGTGGGGTCAGATTTCGAAACAGCTAATATGGGATTGTTTTATTTTGCATTTAATGCCCATTGGCTGAATCAATTTTAAATACTTTTAATTTGCAAAACATCCTTTTTGCATTCTTAACATATCAGCAAAAAATGTTGATTAGTTATTAAATAATAAATCTTATTTATCTCTTGAATTTTATGTAATTAAATATTAAACTTTAAAAAATGTATCAAAATCTTTGACAAACAACATTAAAGAGGAGGATAATCATGGAAGAATATGTAAAAGAAGCTTTGGAGATAGTTAAAGCCCAAGCGCAAGTCCGAAACATGACTGAAGATGAAATCAGCTCAATGGTTAGCTCAGTAGCTCAAACCATAAAAAGCATTTCAGAAGAAACAGCCGAAAGTAACGCAGAAACCGAAACACCTCAAGAGCCTCCGGTGGATCCCAAAAAATCAGTGCGCGAAAAATCCGTAGTTTGCTTGGAATGTGGGAAGACCTTTAAAGTATTGACCAAACGACATCTAGAAAAACATGGTTTAACTCCTGTTGAATATAAACAAAAGTGGGGATTTAAAAAGTCACAGCCTTTAATTGCAAAGTCCCTGGCCAGGGAAAGAAGGAAGAAAATGCAAGAAATGCAACTTTGGAAAAGAAGAAAATCTTCTCAAACCTAAAGTGGATGATTTTTTATTCTGTATAAGTTTACCGGTTCAGAGACCAAAATAAATGTTTTTATAACTTATTGACATTGTAAAAATTTTTCAAGACAAAGATTTAATGTAGTCCTTGCAGACTTTTCCCGGCGCAATTCTACAGTTTATTTTCACATTCGAGAATTTTCAATAAATCCGGAAGTATTGGACTGATGCACTGAAAACCAGCAGGGCTTGCCCTTGGAAATAACAATTTCTGAAACAATACCTAATAGGATTTGCAATTTTGACGAAATAGAAATCAAGGCTTGACATTAATCAAAATTCAAGCGAAAAATCTCTTTAAAGGCGAGCGTGTAATTATTATAATAAATTACATATAACTATCTGCGCGCTAATGGATAATAAACTTAATAATCCGAGGTTATTCCCATGACTGAATATCTTTTCGGAACTGGAAGCATCGACACAGGGCTGGAGACATCCGGCAGTACTCAATTTTACAACCCAAACCAATCCCGGGTCTCAAGACTTCAGAGCCTGGATAACGGGACCCCGGATGCCCTGGAAGAGCTCACCTCCCAGATAAACGCCTCCCATTTGAGTACACCAGAAGATACTATAGATATGTTAAGTTCCATGCTGCGCGTAAGCTACGAGGAAAACACGGTCGAGACCCTTGTAAAATGCCACCCGATTGAAGCCATGGCTGAAATGGAACGTCATGGTTACACGCTACAAGAAATACAGAACCATCCTTCACTGCAAGCCTTCCTGAACGAATACTATGCACAGGCCCGGAAGCACTTAAAATCCAAGTAAGGATTTCATAATTACGGATAGTTATCAATCTCGGGTGCACAAGCCTTCAGGATTACTTTGTCCCAACAAAAAACACAAATCAAATTGCTAAACATATACCTGGTGTTTTACACGGCGCGTCCCTTTACCACTGGATTCCTAGTGTCTTGTCCCACTTTATATCTTGGTAAGAATAGCACTTGAATTGCGACAAAGTGTTTATGACAAGACACTGGAAACTACCGGCCCAGTTTACTTTGGGCTTCTTCCCGTGTCTCGTAGATATGCGGGGACTGATTGCGCTTTTTCAGGGCGTCTCCCAGCTTGGAACGCAGGAAGGTGCTGGTGGTATACCTGGTCACTCCCTTGTAGAACCGATCTACCAGCCTCTTGATCATATCGGTATACTCATCCAGTATATCCTGGTTGATGGAAAAATCGTCGTAGTTCACTATGGTATAGACCTTTCTACCCACCGGGGCCAGTATCTGGGTCACCCTATTCTCTATCTCCTTGATATCCTGCTCTGTTTTTATACTTAATCCCTCGAAGTTCACAAAAAAGAGATCCTGCTCCGGATCAAGGGTTAGGCGATCCTGCAAGGACAGTGGCAAAAGGTCGTTTTTCAGACCCATGGATGATTCAGTGAATATCCTGTCCTCCATATAGCAAAGGTTTTGGCTTATGCTGGGCCTAAAATCCATATGCGCGATCACATCCTTTTCCAAGTCGATACCCGGAGCTATCTCGATAAGTTGCAGGCCTTCCCTGGTTAGCAAAAAAACGCAGCGTTCCGTAACATAGAGGATATACTGGTTTTTGAGCAGCCCAAACTCACCACTATAGGTTATCTGTTCCACCCGGGAGAGGAACTTCTTGTATTTACCCTCCTGCAGAATCTTGAGATGCCCGTCCCTTATTTCCACTCTCAGGCCACCGGATGTGAATGTACCCACAAAGACCACCCGTTTGGTCTTCTGGCTGATGTTTATGAAGCCTCCAGCTCCGGCCAGGGTATTACCGAACCTGCTTACGTTCACGTTCCCCTTCCCGTCTGCCTGGGCCAAACCCAAAAAGGCCACGTCCAGACCTCCTCCGTCATAGAAGTCGAACTGTTCCGGTTGGCTGACCAGGGAATGGATATTAACCGCAGCCCCGAAATTAAGTCCTCCCGAGGGAATCCCTCCTATCACCCCCGGCTCTGCTGTCAGGTTTATCAAGTCCAGTATGCGCTCTTCATTGGCGATATTGGCTACTCCTTCCGGCATGCCTATTCCCAGATTGACCACGCTGTTGGGTCGAAGTTCAAAGGCTCCCCTCCTTGCAATCACCTTGCGCGGACTCATCTCCATTTCCGGTATGGTGTGCAGGGGGACCCTGATTTCCCCGCTGAAAGAGGGGTCATAGTAGTTGCCAAAAGTCTGCCAATGATGCTCCGGCTCTGACACTACCACGCAATCCACCATAACTCCGGGAACAACCACATTCCTGGCAGGCAGAGAGCCTTCCTGGGCAATCCTTTCCACCTGCACAATGACAAATCCTCCGGAATTCTTGGCAGCCTGGGCCAAACACAGGTTTTCCAAAACCAGGGCCTCTTTCTCCATACTCACATTACCCTCGGTATCAGCTGTGGTGCCACGCAAGATGGCCACATTCAGGGGAAAAGTCTTGTAGGCCAGATATTCCCTGCCGTCGAAGCTGACAAGTTCCACCAGATCCTCTATAGTCCGCTCGTTTATCTTGCCTCCTTCATGCCTGGGATCCACAAATGTCCCCAGTCCCACTTCGCTGACAGTCCTGGGCTTGTCTGCAGCGATATCCCTGTAAATGTGGGATAAAACACCCTGGGGCAGGTTGTAGGCCTCGATCTTGTTGTCCAGTGCCAGTTTCTGCAGTGCGGGGACCAGTCCCCAGTGGCCACCGATCACCCTTTTCAGCAGGCCTTCGTGCCCCAAATGATTCAATCCTCTCTCTTTCCCGTCACCCTGGCCAGCTGCGTATGTCAGGGTCAAATCCCGTGGATAGCCTGTCTCCAGAAAGCGGTTTTCCAATTCGATTGCAAGGTACTCCGGAAATCCGGTTCCCACGAATCCTCCGGTGGCAATTGCATCCCCTTCCCGGATAATACTAACTGCTTCCCTTGCGCTTACCACTTTCCCTTTTTTGACTTTATCCGGGGGCATGGAGGATAGCAGGGGATGGGTGTTTTCTCCCTGGGGGCTTTGTGTCTGGCTCATAATTGGTTCCTTTTGTTATCGGATTATAGACATACAAACCTTCAAGGCTTCGATGCGTTGAGAATTTGCATATTGGGAAAGGTTGCTTCTTTCTTACCTGGATCCGATGTAGAGCAAAGGGGGTGATATGTATTCGCTGCGGCAACTTGGACAGCGTGAGGGTCTCTTGAAATCCT
>CAJXKR010000263.1 GCA_913055815.1 uncultured Desulfohalobiaceae bacterium
TTGATAAAGAATCTGTTCCAGTCTCAGTAATGGGAGCTATTCACAATCTTTCGCTACACAAAGGGAAATTATATGACTTTATCCCCGGAACAAAACCCGATACAAATCTATCCTGAGGACTTGTTGAATCAAGAAGACGCAGACAGGCAATGGCGTATTGCCCATACCAAGAGCAGAAGGGAGAAGGCACTAGCAAATTTCCTGCTCAAGAACAATATCGCTTACTACGCTCCCATGCTAAAGACCAGGCAACCCAACAAGAAAAGGGTTCGCTACAGCTTCAAGCCCGTATTTAGCGGATACATCTTTTTCAAGGCCACGCTGCACGAACGCTATACTGCCCTTAGATCCAATCAAATTGCGAACGTAATAGATGTTAGAAACGAATATAAATTGCTTCAGGAACTGATGCAAATTCAAAAGGCGATATCCCTTGACGCGCCTTTATACCCCTACGAATACCTGGAAGAAGGCCAGGAAGTAATTGTCAAAAAAGGGCCTTTCAAAGGAATACAGGGCATCGTGGTAAAAAAGAAAGGCAACTACAGGCTATTGTTAAAAGTAAGCAGCATATTTCAAAGTGTGGCTATGGATATAGATGCGGACAATGTGGAACCCCTGGAAGGGTTCAGGTAAGAAAGCGAACTTATGAGCTTCACCGGCAGTATGCCTCCGGAGATAAAAGCTTTACTCAAATCCAGCCCTGTAACCAATAATAGGCAAGCCCCAAATATTCCTTGCAAGACGCAGTGCTCACTTGCAGTGCGTGTGCATTTGGCAAGTAATCCAGTAAACAGGATTTTCTGATAAACGAACTCTCGTAGGCAGCAGGTACTGGTACCACCTGGATCCCGGCGTGTTCGAAACAGGCCTTGGCACGCGGCAGATGCATTGCGGAGGTACACAGCAACACCTTGTCCACTCCCCTGTCCTGCAGCAACTGGGATGTATTCAAAGCATTTTCCCTGGTATTGCGGCTCTCGCCCTCGGAAACTATCCTGGCCCCGGGAACTCCCAACTCCCTCAACAAATCCGCCATTCTGGCTGCTCCGGAGCGACTCCCACTTTTCGTCATCCAGGGAATATTGCCTCCGGAGACCACTATGTACTCGGCCTTGTCAGCCTTGTATAGCCTCCACCCCTGCTGGAGGCGATCAAAGTTGTCATCCGGTCTTATACTGTCGGCAGAGGGACCGATCTTGGACACCCCCCCGGAGAGCACCACTATTGCTCCCACTTGGGGATAGTTCTCAATTTCCCTGGCAGTATAGTCCATCTCCAGGGAGGAAGCCAGATACTCGGAAAAAGCCGTTGTGGAAGGTATCCAAAGCACAACAAAACACAATCCCAAAAGCAAAGCAGGCAAGATACGCCGCCAGATCAAGGAGACAAGGGCTGCCGCAACCAGCAGAAGGGACAGTCCCAGTGGATAAACAAGCAAGGGCAGATACTTGGACAGTACAAGAAACATTTTTCACTATCAGGATTAAAAAAGTATTTTCAGATTCGAGTTGCCTATGTGTACCGGAAAATCGTCTGGTTTAAAAATTGAGGCTGGCACCCAGAAAAGGACCGGAAAAGGTGGAATCCAATGTCAGATCCTCCTCGTCGTAATCCACTGAAATAATCCTGTATCCCCCTTCCAGTTGCAAGTCTCCCACCAAAAATCCCTGGAAGACGTATCCCAGTTTGGCCCTGGCATCGTAAAATGTGTTGCCGGAATATGTAACCCCCTCCCCTGCCAGGGAGAGGTTGATATCAAATATCGGTGGACTGAAATTGAAATATCCCTTGGCAACCGGCAAAGTAGCAGTGCCAGAACCCGTATCTTTGTCTATATCAGCGTCTTTTGGATCTATCGAGGCCTCGGCGTCTATATAATCAGCCCCTACACCTACTCCCAGATCAAACATGGGTATTGGCAGGGAAAACATGGCCCCGGCGTGCAAAAGGTTTATAGTCGCATCGGTTGAAGCGTCTGCAACATCATCAAAATCTATATCTCCAAATTCATCCCCGCTACCGCCGAGCTGGCTATAATCTTTCAGCTTCCCTGAATAATCCAGTTGGGTAAAATGTGCGTCCACGGCAATAAAGGGTAGTTGTGCCCGAGCATAGGCATTGGGAGACCATTCCCGGTCAAATCCCAGATTGTCATCCAAGTCCAGACTCTCTCCTTTATAACTCATGTCTCCCGAAGGTGCGGCTCCCCAGTATCTAGCACCCACGCTTACGTCAATCAGCGGCAGTGCCGAAATTGGCGCAGAGGAAGCAATCAGGAAGACAACAACAGACACTGCCAAAAAGATTTTCTTTAACATAATTTTACTCCTGGTTTTGTCCACTTGGTAAAATGTATAACTACCTGTTTGAACAATCTTTATCTTTTTTCTGCTTTTTCACCTTCAAGCTACCACTACAGGAAAACCATGAATTGCAGCCATTCTTGTCATTCCGGCCTTGAGCCGGAATCCAGTTCTTTGTCTAGTTGTTTACATCCGGAAACTGCCAGCTTGAAGTTTGGCTACGTCAATATTCAAAATTACTATTTCCTTATCCGGATTTTATGAATTTCCGGATGGAAATTGCCTAGATTCCTGCTTTCGCAGGAATGACAGATATAAAAAGTAAGTTTCCTTGTAGTGCTGCTATTATCATAAAATGCACGGATAAACTAAACTTTAATATAAAAAAAGATGTATGACAATATCAATTTGAAGCTTCTTGATCCTTTGTGCAGTTAAAAAACTCCTTAACACTACAGCAACAGTTTTCTATTTTAACACCCAGGTAGCTTGAAATCAAATTGTTAAATTCAAGAGCAGCACATTCTTGATTTTTTTAATAAGCAGGGCTCAAACAAGGACTCACCACGCCGTTTTGACACAAATTGTCATAATACCCTGATTTATAGAATTATTTACTAAAATCACTCTTACCTCATATCAATATATTGTTGACATCAGAACCAATATAGCCTAATTGTTAGTACACAAAGGAATTTTATTATGGACAAGATCCCGGAAGACTTACCCGAATGCATGGTCTTTCTCCTGGGAAAGGCCTACCAGAAAGCCCACGGAGATTTCAACAAAAGACTGAAGCCCTATGGCCTGACCAACATGCAGCACCTGGTTCTGGAGGCACTCTGGTACAGGGAAGGTCAAACCGCTAGCGAACTTTCCAAGCTCCTAATATTGGACAAAGCTACTTTGTCCGGGGTGTTGGAGCGCATGGAAGAAACCGGCTGGATTGTCAAGCAGCCGGACCCTGAGGACAAAAGAACGCAAAGACTGTTTCCCTCAAGCAAGGCAAACAATTTGAAAGATCAGCTAATCCAGGAACGGCAAAAGGCAAATCAGGAAATACTGAGCAATTTTTCCCCGCAGGAACAGATACTCCTTAAGAGATTCCTTCGGGATCTGGCTTGATAAGCGCAACACGTACACTGTAGCAATAGATTAATAATTTGTATAAAAACAGTTTGTATACAAACTTGTTTTCATTCTAAAGACAAAGGAGAATTACTTATGATTTTAAACCCCAAAACCGAGACTTTTGAACACCTGGATCCCAAATCCAGGGAAATCATGAAAAAGACCGTGGATTACTTCGAATCCAGGGGCAAAAACAAGCTCAAGGAAGACTACCAATCCTGCGAATGGTACGAGGATTTTATTAATTTCCTCAAGGACAATGAAATCTTTGCAACTCTGCTCACCCCCTCACAATATTCCGACGATCCGGATGCCAGGTGGGATACTTACAGAAATTGCGATTTCAACGAGATCCTGGCATTTTACAACCTGTCGCACTGGTATGCCTGGCAGGTGACAATACTCGGCCTGGGTCCCATCTGGATGAGTGACAACGAGAGCATCAAGAAAAAAACAGCACAGCTTCTGAAAGATGGCGAGATCTTCGCCTTTGGCCTCTCGGAAAAGGAACACGGGGCGGATCTGTACTCTTCCGAGATGGCGCTTACTCCCCTTAGCGAGAACAACTATGTTGCAGACGGGGGCAAGTACTATATAGGCAATGCAAACAAGGCTGCCCTGGTCTCCACTTTCGGGGTGAATTCGGAAACAGAGGAATACGTATTCTTTGTAGCCGACCCCAACCACGAGAACTACGATCTAATCAAAAACACTGTCAACTGGGAAGGATATGTGGCTGAATACGCCTTGAACGGCTATCCTGTCACTGACGAGGAGATACTCTCCACGGGCAGGGATGCTTGGGATGCAGCACTGAACACGGTCAATGTGGGCAAATTCAACCTGGGTTGGGCATCCATTGGCATTTGCTCCCACGCATTCTACGAAGCCCTGAACCATGCCGCTCACAGGAACCTCTACGGTGTTTATGTTACCGACTTCCCGCATATCAAGCAAATGTTCATGGACGCATATACCAGGCTGGCCGCGATGCGGTTGTTTTCCCAACGGGCTTCCGACTACATGCGCTCCGCCTCACCG
>CAJXKR010000264.1 GCA_913055815.1 uncultured Desulfohalobiaceae bacterium
ATCGGGAATATCAACTACTGGCTCAGTTACGAGCACTTCGAGACTGACGGCTGGGAGCTTTCCGAGGATTACGATCCAAAAGAAGTGAAAACTGTTAAAGGACCCTACAAAGGCAATAAAATTCTTGAAGATGGAGGCTTGAGGGAGAACTCGGATAAGAGATCGGACAAGTTCTGGGCCAGGACTGGATATGTTCCTGACAGTGGAAGCCAATACTATGTAAGTTTCTTTTATTCCCAGTCCGAGTTTGGAGCCCCGCCCAGCAATGACTTATTAAAGTATTTTCCTTTTGGGCCGGATGCTTTTACTCAGTTTTGGCGTTTTGACGAATATGAGGACTACAGTATAGATATTAGCGGCAAACAAGAAATAACGGAGCGATTAACCCTGCGAGGCAAACTTTTTTATCACAATCATGAAGATGTGAACCAATTCTATAATAGTACAGCCTATAATGATGTACTGGCTACCAGTACTTTCAAGGACGATTATTACGGTGGTAATATTGTGGCTGACTTTTCAGTTGCTCCTTGGTACAGCGCACATCTATCCTTTATGTATCGGCAAGACAAGCACGAGGAAAGAGATGCAAAGACGCTTCCTTACAACGAATACAATTCACATACCGGCTCTGTAGGAACTGAACACGAATTCCAACTTCCCTGGAGATTAACTGCTGTTTTTGGGGCGAGTTACGATTGGTTCAAGTTTGAAGATGGCGAAGTCTATACAGACAGTTTTGGGCAAAAGCCCTTGGAAACCTCGGATACCACGGGTGAATTCAATCCCATGTTTGGTCTTACATATACAATGAACCCATCCACTGAATTTTTTGCCTCTGTGGCGCGAAAAACCCGTTTCCCCACTCTACAGGATCTGGGAGATAATCCGGACCTGGATTCCCAGAGCAGCATAAATTATTCCCTGGGTGGATCGACATGGGTTGGTTCAGTGCTTGAACTCAAGGCAACGGGTTATTACCACGACATCGAGGATTGGATTACAGATGAATTTTATAACAATAACAAGAGTTTGAATTACCCGATTAATACCGGTGAAATTCGGATAATAGGAGCTGAATTCGGTTTCACCCTGCAGCCTGTTCAAGACTTAAGCTTTACTGCCATGCACAATATCCAGGACGTTGAGAATGAAAGCCCCGGTGCCATTGTCGACGAGGTGAGAGGATTTTACGAGAATAAGACAGATTTGAAATTGTCATACTTGATACCATATATAGATACCAAACTAGATATGCAGGGATTGTTTGTCGGAGCAACAACATCTCAGGTACCTACACCTGACAACCAGGATCAGGAACTTATAAAGACTGACAACTATTTCCTGCTAAGGGGCAAGTTGTCCAAGCAGTTCAGTGAGCACGTCAAGGGTTATATGGAAGTGGACAATATTCAGGACAGGGATTATGAACAGGAAGTTGGTTACCCGGGCAGGGGACGAAGTTTCTTAGTTGGAATCGAGGCCAGCTTGTAATGATGATCAGCCAGATCACGGTTATACTGTTTTATGCTGCAACACTAATGTATGCAGCAGGACTAGGTTGTTATCTGTTTCGCAGCTATAAGCTCTTTGATATTTTCCTGATCTGCGGAACATTATTCCATTTGGGCAGTCAGCTGGCCAGGGGCTGGTATTTGGGCATTTTTTCCCCCAACGCCATTTTTGGGGAGGTCTTTTTCCTTCCTTTCGTGCTGGCTGTGCTGACTGCCCTTCTGGTTGTAAAGAACAAGGAGACCCCGGTGCTTCGCTCCGGAATCTACCTGGTGGTGTTCTTTTCCCTGGTGGGGGTCTTCAGTCCCAAAGGGGTGATGCCACCTTCCCCCAAGTCGGGTACTGTTTTCTCCACCCTGTTCTTCCTTACCGAGGTCCTTGCCCACGCTTGTTTCATTCTGGGTGGATGGTTCGCCCTCAGGTATCTAGTGTTCAAAGAGGGACAGATTTACTTTCACAACCTCTTGGTCTGGGGATTTGTATCCTACAGTTTTGCCCAGATCGTGGGGGCGATCTGGGCTTACCTGGGTTGGGCATCACCGCTCAGCTGGAGTCCCAGGCATTTGCAATCCGCCTCCATATGGTGCTTGTACGCCGCCTATCTGCATTTGCGCTTCCTGCCGGACTGGAAGCCAAAGAACAAGGCATGGTTTGCCCTGGCCGGCACGCTCCTGGTCCTGTGGTTCGGATATTCCGGGTTCCTTTGGGAGATGACCATGAAGATTGGAGTATAGAAAATGTTCAGGCTAATATGGGGCTTTTTCACTGATCTCAGAACCAGTTTCTGGTTGTTGCTGTTTACCTCAGTTGCTCTGATAATAGGTGCCTACGGGATACAGTTCTTCTTCCAGGTGTTCGATCCCTTGAACGATATGCACCTGCAAGAGTGGTATGCGAGGCACGGGAGCAAACACTGGGAAATTATCTGGTGGATACCCATGCTGTTTTTCCTTCTGTTCCTGCTGGGGGTGAACACATTCTGCTGTACCCTGAAGCGTCTGCTTGTACTCATTTCCAGGCGTTACAAGTTTTCCCTGAAGAATTTCATTGTACGCCTCTCTCCATCAGTTGTGCATTTCTGTTTTCTGGCCATAATCACTGGACATTTGCTCAGCGAAATAGCCGGGGTGAACCAAGTCTACAAGGTCTTACCCGGGCAGGTCCTTAATATGGGAAACAATATACAGATCTCGGTGGTTGAGACGAGCCGCAAATTTTACCATCAACCCCAGTCCCTGCAGGGTTCGCTGCAAAGCTGTTCCCTGACTCTTGAAGTACAGCAGGGAGAAAAGTCTGCCCTCAAGACGCTGACTTTTCTGGAGCCTGCTTCTTTTGCCGGTCATACCTTCAACCTGGTCAAGGTGCCCAAGGGGGACAAGGAAGCTCAGTTCAAGCTGCAGGTTAGGCGCGATCCTGGGCTAGCGGTAATAGTGGCGGGGTTTTTTGTCATGATGCTGTTTTTGTTGTGGTATTACTTGCACAGCAGCATAAGAACCGGGTCAACAGATGAGGAGGAAAACGTAAAAAAGCTGCAGGAGTAGGTACTGTTGTCCGGATCCAGTGGTCTGGACTGGTTATTGTTTTTTATAAAAAAAGGAGGATTGTGATGCGCGTAAAAGATTTTTATCAACAGGCGGCAGTATTGCTGTTGTTGCTGTTTGTTTCCTGTCCCGCTTCCCTGCAGGCGGAAATGTCCAAACAGACGGTTTCCATTACCGGGAATGTGCAAAACGAAATCCAGATTTGCATGGAGGACTTGAGAAATTTTCAAGGCGTCCGCGCCCAGTTGAACGATATAACCAATAGCAACAGGTTCAAGGGGGTCTTCTCCTGTCTCGGGGTCCCCCTGAAAACCCTGCTAAAGACTGCTGGTATTTCCAAGGATGATTCCGGCTTTTCCAAGCCTGTCGATCTGGGCATACTGATCAAGAATCCTCATGGTAAGCAGGTTGCCCTGTCCTGGGGGGAGGTGTTTTACAGCGATGCAGGTTCTGTCCTCTTGGCATACCAGAGTCAACCAATAATCCCGCACCACGATTGCAGCTCCAGCCCCAACCCTGAAAAATGCAAATCCAAGCGGAACAAGTTGAAAAGAGAAGTAGAAATGCCCAGGTTGATAGTGTCTGATGATCGGCATTCCAATCGTTGTCTGGAGGGGGTGACGGAGATCGAAGTGATCGACTTTGAATGGGAAAATGCAGGGGACGAATCGAACAACCGTCTTTATTCCCCGAGTATATCCTTTGTCAGGGAGCAGGGAAAGGGAAAAATCCAGGACTTGAGTGGCCTGGCCAGCACCAGGAAAGCCTTCGTGCATACAGTCGGTGAAGGCAGGGGATACCACGGTAGCGTTACATATATTGGATACATACTCAGGGATATGTTGAAAAAAAAAGGTGTTGATTATAAACCCGGGTCGTTCTTGCTTGTTAGTGCACCCGACGGATACAGGTCAGTGCTCTCGCTGGGTGAAATCTTCCTGTCTCCGGAAGGGAAAAGAACGATCCTGGCCAGTGCTCGCAACGGGGAAAAATTGAAAAAAGGCGGCAAGTACTACATGATCATTCCCGCAGATAATATGGCGGACCGCTGGGTTAAAGCGGTTCAAAGCATGAGGGTTGTGAAAACAGACTGAATCTTCCCACGGTTAAACCGTTGTGTGGTTAAGGCTTTGCGATCCGGGTTTAAATACAACTAATACCTGTAATTAAATTTTTCCACTTGCAAGTGAAGTTAGCGGCAATCCGCTAAATGACATACTTGGCACATATCCTCCACTATATAATCCCCTTCCCGGGCCTCGGGGATCAATACTTGGTCCCCGGGCCCGCTAATCTTTTCAGAATCTCCCAGGGTTTCCTCAGCAAAGCGGTTTTAATATATTGGCCCATCTTTTCATGTCCATCAAAAATTAGTTCTACTTTTTCAGTTAAGTCTTTCTTTTCCAGTC
>CAJXKR010000265.1 GCA_913055815.1 uncultured Desulfohalobiaceae bacterium
TTGTAAATATTCCTCTTGGTCTTGGTCTGTTGCAACATCTCCACATAATATTCCTGAATCTGGGCATTCTGTGTTAAAACCACCTCTATCTGTTCTCCGGGCAAAACACTGATAAACATCTTTCTACTTTTTCTCTCTGCCATATCCACCTCTAATTCTAGCTGACTTTTTACAACTGCAGGATCGATGTTATTGACCCTGGCTGAGAAATTTATTGTTTTATGTATCAAGGTATTGCAATCCAAGACCTCTCAATCCGAATCCGGAATCAGGAGATTCTTTGCAGCACCTTGATCATTATTAAAATCTTGCTTATCATCTTGAAGATACGTGATAAAATCCTTTAATCCCTGAACGAAAATCTGTAATCCTCAAAATGAGTAAATTGATACTAAATTATATTTTTCAAATTTCCAATCCGTATTCCGAGAAGATTTAAAATTATCTTCCTTGCACTACTGCGCTTGCCAAGCACCGCTAAATACTAAATAAAAAATCTTACTGTCGGCAAGATGAAACTACTAAGAAAACTCTGTCATTGACAAATCTCATCTTCTAATTAAAAAAGTCCGTTGGAAGGAAAAATCAGATATACACAAACTCAACCTTAATGCAGGGCAATCCATGATTTATCCCGGAGAGCTAGTACAATTAGTAAGTCCCAAGGGCAAGCGTTATTTGAGGACCTTTAACCCGGATGAGGCACTGCATACCCACGAGGGAAAACTGGATTTGGGCCTGCTGCGAGAAACCGACTTCGGCGATTATATAAAGACCCATCTCGGCAAGAAGTACAGGGTCCTGAAACCCACTCTGCACGATCTGTTAAAAAACATAAAACGTGAGACTCAAATAATATACCCCAAGGATATAGGGTATATTCTACTGAAACTGAGCGTTGGACCGGGGTCCAGAATCATTGAGTTCGGAAGCGGATCCGGGAGCCTTACCCTTGCGTTAGCTTGGTATGCCGGTAGTACCGGTATTGTATACAGTTTTGAACGCAGGGAAAAATTTATGGAAATTTGTGCTAATAATCTGGCACGGGTCGGATTGCAGGATAACGTGCAGCAAATAAACCAGGACATAGAAGAAGGTATAGACCTGCATGAGATGGACTGCGCCTTTATAGATGTCAGGACCCCGTGGGAATGCCTGGATCAAGTGGTACAGGGGGTGAGAAACGGAGCACCAGTTGGGTTTTTGCTGCCCACGGTCAATCAGGTGAGTGCTCTATTGGAAAGTATGGACCAGGGGCCTTTTTCGGATGTGGAAGTGGTGGAACTTATGCTGCGCCATTACAAACCTGTATCCGACCGGTTGCGTCCTGAGGACCGTATGGTCGCCCATACGGGATTTTTGGTTTTTGCCAGGCTGAACAAGAACATGCCTGAAAAAGAGTAAGATTGCAATTCACAGGAAAACAAGTTAGACATTGTTACAGGCAGCAATTCTAATTTTAAAAAATTCAACCAAGTTGATTTAAACAAAACTTAATTATACAGAGGTAGCACAATGACTCGTAAAGACAGAACCGAGGGAATACTTAACAGGCTGGAGGTCCTGGATTCTTCAGAAAGGGAGCAGTTTTATCGAATCCAGTTAAAAGACATGCTCAAATACGCCTACAGGTATTCCGAAGAAGTAAAAAAACGCTTCGACCGCGCACAATTCAATGTAAACAAGTTCAATGACTTGAGCGACATCAAGCACATACCCATCCTGAAAAAGAAGGAATTGATTTTCCTGCAATCCATGGGTCCGAGACTGGGAGGACTCCTGACCAAGGACCTGGGCAAGATGCGCAGGGTATTTTTGTCCCCGGGACCCATATTTGACCCGGAAGACCGGGTAAACGACTACTGGGGATGGACCGAGGGTTTTTATGCAGCCGGATTCAGGTCCGGGGACGTAGTGCAAAACTGCTTCAATTACCACTTGAACCCCGCAGGCCTCATGTTCGAGGAACCCTTGCGGAACCTGGAATGTGCGGTAGTCCCTTCGGGACCGGGAAGCACCAATACCCAACTGGAAATAATGCAAAAACTCCGTATAACCGGATACGTGGGCACCGCCAGCTACCTGAAACACCTGGGGCAGAAGGCGGAAGACATGGGGTTGGATCTCAGAAAGGACCTATTCCTGGAAGTTGCCTTTGTCACAGCGGAAAAGATCCCGGAAAATGTCCGCAATTCCCTGGAAAAAAAGTTCGATATAATAATGCGCCAGGGTTATGGTACTGCAGACGTAGGCTGCATCGGGTACGAATGCTATCACAAGAACGGCCTGCATCTGGCAAACAAATCCTTTGTGGAGATCTGCCATCCTGACACCGGGATTCCATTGAAGGACGGAGAGATAGGGGAAGTTGTAGTTACCGCGTTCAACAAGACCTATCCGCTTATCCGCCTGGCCACGGGCGACCTCTCCTATATAGACAGAAGCCCTTGCCCTTGCGGACGTACCTCTCCCAGACTGGGGGGCATCATCGGTCGTGTGGACACCACTGCCCGTATAAAGGGACTATTTGTATATCCGCATCAAATGGAACAGGTGATCTCAGGATTCGAGGAAATAAAACGCTGGCAACTGGAAGTAACCAATCCCGGTGGCATAGACGAAGTAACCCTGTATATAGAATCCACTGAGTTCCACCGCCACGACGACCTACAACACAGTTTCCGGGAAAAGATAAAGATACGTCCGGAAATACAGGTGCTGGAGCCTGGATCCCTTCCGGCACAAATTAAGGAAATAGAAGACAAGCGCAGTTACGAT
The DNA here is from genome assembly GCA_913055815.1 of uncultured Desulfohalobiaceae bacterium. Lineage (GTDB taxonomy): Bacteria > Desulfobacterota > Desulfovibrionia > Desulfovibrionales > Desulfothermaceae > CAJXKR01. Next base: position 2,779 of record CAJXKR010000265.1, read on the forward strand.
TAACCTCCCTCGCAGGAACAATGCCTCCGGCTGCCTGGAACTACCCTGTCCAGGTTCCGGAGGCAAGACTTTCAATACCAACACTTCCCTGACTTGCTATAAGAGTTCCATGTAAGCTATGCAATACATATATTTTCAATTCCCGAACATAGATAACGTGGGCTGTGCCTTTACCCTTAAAGACACCCGGGAAGGCGGATGCGGCAATTTGTCTGCAAAGGCTGGGGAAAGCACCTCAAGTATCGCCACTAAAAAGGAAGATTTGAAAAAAAAGCTGGGATTCGATAACTGGCTGGATGTAAGGCAATGCCACGGAACCGGAATGGCAATTTATCCACAAGATTTTGCTGAACAAGAATTGCCTCCGGAGGCAGACGCCCTGGCTACCGGCAACAGCAGTACAGGGTTGGTTATAAAGGTGGCGGATTGTCAACCCGTTTTGCTCGCACACAGGTCCGGAAAACACATCGCTGCTCTCCACGTGGGATGGAGGGCAAACAGGGCGAATGCCCTGCAACTATGGATTAACCGCTTTTGCAAGCGATACGGATCAAACCCAGAAGATCTTGTGGCGCTCAGGGGACCCAGTTTGAGCCCTCAAAAAAGTGAATTCCTAAATTTTGAGCAGGAATGGGGCAGCGAGTTCGCTTCTTATTTCAACGAACACGATAGAACCATGAATCTCTGGGAACTTACCAGGAATCAGCTGAATCGGGCCGGAATACCTGGGGAACAAATCTTTTGCCTGGATCTTTGCACCTATACCTTGCAAGAAATGTTCTTTTCCTACCGCAGGGACCAGACCATGTACAGACAGGCCGGTATGATCTGGAGGCAATAATTTCGGGCTTGCGAAGTTTGAAGAATGTTCGATATTCTCGCTGCTTCGCAGTCGAGATTGCCCAATGTTCGAGGTTAAGAATCAAGAAGTTAAGAAAAGAACTGGATAAATTTTTGAACCGTGAACCGTGAAAGGTGAACGCATAAACGGATAGGCTAAACAAATCATCCATTGACACCAAAATAATTGAAGGATAAAAATTGAGAAAAAATTCACAAGGAGGACGCAAGAATGAACGTACTTATTTTCGGACCCAACGGCAGTGGCAAGGGCACTCAAGGCAATTTGGTAAAGGATAAATTTAACTTGGCCCACATAGAATCCGGTGCAATTTTCAGGGATCACATCAAGCAAGGCACCGATTTGGGAAAAAAGGCAAAAGAATATATCGATCAGGGTGAACTCGTACCTGACGATCTTACAATTCCCATGGTTTTGGAGACCCTGAAGGAACAGGGCCAGGGCGGCTGGCTACTGGACGGATTCCCCAGGAATTTGACCCAGGCGGAAAAACTATGGGAAGCTTTGCAAAAAGAAGGGATGAGCCTGGACTACGTAATCGAGATAAGCCTGGACAGGCAAGATGCCAAGAACCGTATCATGGGAAGGCGCTTGTGCGAGAACGACCCCAATCACCCCAACAACATCTACATAGACGCAATCAAGCCGGACGGAGACAAATGCAGGGTATGCGGCGGAGAACTTAAATCCCGCGCGGATGACCAGGACGAAGAGGCAATAGACAAGAGGCATAATATCTACTACGATACTGAGAGCGGAACACTCGCTGCAGCCCATTTCTTCAAGGACCTGGCGGAAAAAGGCAAGACCAAGTA
>CAJXKR010000266.1 GCA_913055815.1 uncultured Desulfohalobiaceae bacterium
TTGCTCATCTTCTGGACACCGTCAAGTCCTTCCAAAATTGGCAATGTAATTATCACTTGCGGGTCTATCCCCTCATGTCTCTGCAAGTGCCTGCCCACCAGGAGATTGAATTTTTGATCCGTACCCCCTATCTCCACATCCGCTTGCATTGCTATGGAATCGTATCCCTGAATCAAGGGATAGAGAAATTCGTGAATTGCTATGGAACGGTTGTTCAGATATCTGTTGTGAAAATCGTCCCGCTCCAACATCCTGGCCACTGTATATTTGCTACTTAGTTGAATAAAGTCTGCTGCTGTAAATTTATCCATCCATTCGGAGTTAAAGAGTATCTCTGTTTTTTCCGGATCCAGGATCTTGAAGATTTGCCTCTTGTAGGTCTCTGCGTTTTTCCTTACCTCCTCCCTGGTGAGAGACTGCCTGGTCTCGGATTTTCCGCTGGGATCGCCTATCATTCCGGTAAAATCCCCGATCAAAAACAAAATCTTGTGGCCCAACTCCTGGAAATGCTTCAATTTTTGTATCAATACAGTATGGCCCAAATGCAGATCCGGGGCCGAAGGATCAAATCCAGCCTTGATCCTCAGGGGTCTGCCTTGATTTAATTTGGACTTCAGGTGATCCTTTTCTATGATCTCCTCTGTCCCTCTTTTTATTAATTCCAAGCTGTATTCCGTATCCTGCATAAATGCAACATCCTTTATTAAACTTATTAGGAAAAGTTTTAAGTGGTTATGTTTTAAGTTTTAAGGTTTTCTCGCTACTTCGTAGTCGAGATTGCCAAAGTTTTATGTGTAAAAAGAACTTTTTCATGTTTTTTTGTGCCAGACAAGGCATGGGAAATAATATGAAACAATCCCAGAACTGTCACTCTGAGATAGTCCTCTCCCACAATTGCATGTCAATCATCTTTCCGGTAGCGGGATCCAAATCCATAAGAGATCCCTGCAGTAGCACATCCCCTGTTGCCAGGGTGAACTTCTGAGGTAAATGGCTCAAAAATCGCTGTATAATCGCCTGGGGCTCCATTCCCAGAATGGAGTCAGCAGGGCCGGACATGCCCAGATCGGTTACATATCCGGTAGCTTGGGAAGTAATCTGGATATCGTTGGTCTGAACATGGGTATGAGTGCCCAAAACAGAACTAACCCTGCCATTTAAATAGTAGAGCATGGCTTTTTTTTCAGAAGTAGCCTCTGCGTGAAAATCAACGATGATACAGGATACATTTTCCTGTATCTCTTGCAGGATGCGATCCACTTTTTTAAAAGGGCAATCTATACTTTCCATAAAGACCCGCCCCTGCAGGTTTACTACTGCCACATTGGTACCGGAAATGGAATATACATTGTATCCAGATCCCGGTACCTGGGAAGGATAATTTGCAGGTCTTAAAAGCCAATCCACTTTATCCAGCAAGGAATAGATCTGTTTATGCTTCCAGATATGATTTCCGGATGTCAACACGCTCACCCCTGAGTTGTGGAGTTCTTTGGCATTTTCCGGTGTCAGCCCTATACCTCCGGAAACATTTTCTGCATTGGCCATTATCGAATCCGCTTGCAGTTCTTCCTTCAAGCTTAAAATATTTCTCTTTACAGCATTCCTTCCAGGTTTACCAACTATATCACCAAGAAATAAGACGCGCAGACATTCTTTGTTAACGCTATTTTGCATATTCTATAGATCTCTTCTCCCGTATACAAGTCACCTTGATTTGTCCCGGATAGGTCAAGTTTTGCTCCACCGAGTTTGCGATATCCTTGCACAATAGATAGGTCTGGTCTTCATCCACCTTGTCACAGTTCAACATAACCCTCAGTTCTCTGCCCGCCTGTATAGCGTATGCCTTGGAAACTCCCTCGTATTCGGTAGCTATGTTTTCAAGCTGCTCCAGTCTATTCACGTAATTTTCCAGCAATTCCTTCCTTGCACCGGGCCTAGCACCGGACAGGCTATCAGCGGCCTGAACCACATGTGCCAAAAGTGAATTGGGTTGCACATCCTCGTGATGTGCAGCAATGGAATGGACGATGTCCTCGTCCTCGGAATACTTCTTAACCAAGTCCGCACCTATGGTAGCGTGTGGTCCCTCCACTTCGTGGTCTATTGCCTTGCCGATATCGTGTAATAAACCGGCTCTCTTGGCTTTTTTAACATCCATTTTCAATTCCGATGCTATTATACCGCACAAAAAGGCTACTTCCAATGAATGGTTCAAAACATTCTGGGAAAAACTGGTACGGTAATAAAGGTTACCCAAAAGGCGGACCAGTTCCCTGTGAATACCGTGCACACCCACGTCAAAGGTGGCCTGTTCACCCATCTCCCTCAGTTTGACCTCCATCTCCTTGTCCACTTTCTGCACTATATCTTCTATGCGTGCAGGATGAATCCTGCCGTCGCTTATCAACCTTTCCAGTACCTGCTTGGCTTTTTCCTTTCTTAGAGGATTGTATGCGGATAAAACAACGGTTTCCGGAGTATCATCAATGATCAGATCCACACCGGTAGCTGCTTCCAAGGATCTTATATTCCGGCCTTCCCTGCCGATTATTCTGCCTTTCATCTCCTCACTTGGAAGTTCCACTGCAGCGACCGAGTGTTCGGATATGTAATCCCCGGCGTATCTTTGAATAGTGGTAGCCAAGATCTCTTTGGCCTTTCTGTCCGCAGTTTCCTTTGCTTCCATCTCTATCTGCTTGATCATTTTGGAAGCTTCGTGTCTGGTCTTATTTTCTATATCCTGCATTAATTGATTCTTGGCTTCTTCTGCACTAAGGCTGGATATTTCCTGCAGCTTGTTCTCTTGTTCCGTGATTAACTGCTCCACTTCCTGATGTCTTTCCTCGATTTCCCGTTCCTGTTTGGCGAGCTTTTTTTCCCACTCCACCAACTCTGACTCTTTATTGGTTACTCTTTCCTGTTTGCTATCTAATTTTTCTTCCTTCTTCTGAAGTCTGTTCTCCTGTTTCTTTATTGCATTCTCTCTGTCCTTGAACTCGTTCTCCATTTCCTTTTTCTGTCGGTAAATCTCATCCTGGCCCTGAACCAAGTATTCCTTCTTCTGGGCCTCGGCTTCCTTCCTTGCTTCCTCAAGGATCTTATCAGCTTGTTGATTCGCATTTTTTCTACCTTTTTGAATAATGTAGTTATGTATATAATAACCGATTACAAAACCCATTATTATGCCCAGAAAGGCGATAGTAAGATACCACATAGTTCCAATCTCCTTTATGTTATCAGACAAAAAAGTCCGTTGAAAAAATAGCGTTCGCTGCCTGATTATAAATAAACAAAAAAACTACTCACAACTATGGAATCTTTTCCAAAAAGTGCCAATTTGAAAAGATTTAAGATTTAGAATGGTAATCCTAATGCCAAAATAAACATTTGCAAACGCAATTCTATTTTTTTGATTCGGGAACATTCATAAACAGGCTGTGCCTATTAGTAACTAATAATTTCACCCCTGAAGCAGTTAAGGGTAGATATGCTTTCCAAGATACAACCACTTTTAAAAGCAGTTGAACAAAGGCAGGATTTTTTAGAATGGTTTTATTATAAAACTGGCAATTTTTTAATACATTTTCAACTGGTTGCTATTGCTTAATTTTTATCCCCGGGAGTAAGTGTTACTGCCCTATTTGAACCTGGTTCAACCAGGTGGGTGCCGCTAGTAACCCTCAGGCTTCCCAGCCTAGCTGGGCATGCACAACAGGTTACTGGAAGCAGCTCCCTATTTTTTTGTATGTTGGCTCAAAATCGGCATCAGTAATCACTAAACTCCCAGGGTAGTAATACAAACCCCAATCTAATTTTATGTATCTTGATCAGTTATTTTTTCCAAAAGTTGAGAAACCCGGTTTTCCGTATTTTCCAACTTTTGGCTTGTTTGTAAATAGTCGTCCGCCAAACTTATAGCAACCAACAGTAATATTTTTTCACTGTTCATTCTAGATCCTTCGGTATTCAGATTATGAAACCTTTGTTCAATAACCTTAACTGCTTCCTGTATTCTTGATTCATCGGCGTTAGTCTTAAAGGACACCTCTTGTCCAAGAATAGAAATATTATGGCTCGTCATTAAGTTATATCTACCTCATCGATTTTTTGCAAGAGATTATCCAATCTTTTTAAAACTATTTCCCTGGATTCCCTTTCCTGATTTAATTTTGATCTTAAATTGCTATTTTCCTCCTCCAAATCTCTGATTTTTCCCAACAGTTTGTCAATTTTATCTTCGAGTGCATCCAGCGACTGCATTTACTTTTCTCGCTACTATTAGAGCATTTTTTTATTTAGATTTTTTTGCTTGGTCCTGGCAATGGACAACATATTTTCCGGGACATCTTTTGATATAGTAGATCCTGCCCCAATCAAACAATCCTCTCC
>CAJXKR010000267.1 GCA_913055815.1 uncultured Desulfohalobiaceae bacterium
AAGGAGTAAAGCCATGTGGTTTTCATTATTATACGATATAACCAAATTCTGGAATACGGTTTTGAACAGTTATAATTCAGATCAGGACTGGGAGACTGAAAACGAGGTAGTTGAAGAAAAGAAACATCTGGACCTCAAGATATTCAATACAGGGGATGCGGAAAAATCACCTATATTGGTCATTCCCCCAAACGCCGGACATCATTCCAATATAGCTGAAAAACTTGTCAATACATGCATGGAAACTGACCCGGACAGGAGTTTGTATTCTGTCAACTGGAATCATATAGAAGAAAGTAACGGTGGTTACGGTATCGAGGATATGGTAAAAGATATCCATGACTGTGTAAAGGCGGCAGGAGGCAAGGTGCACTTGTTTACCCTGTGTCAGGGTGCTTGGTTGGGTGCTATTTATACTGCACTGTTTCCCGATAATGTTGTTTCCTATGTCAATGCAGCAGGGCCCATAGATTTTGACCAGGAGGACTCCAAGATCAAGCAGTATTGTGATATGTTGCCCATGGATTTTTTCAGGGGCATGGTCACAATGAACAATGGAGTGCAATCCGGGGAGAATCAGTTGATGGGATTCAAGAACATGAACCCCGTGGAACGGTGGTTTGGTGATTACCTGGATTTGTGGAACCATATACTGCAGGGGAACGAGAGTGGAATACAGCGCTGGAAGAGGTTCAAGGAGTGGTACGAATACACATTGAATTTTGACGGTAAATGGTACCTGGAAGCCGTGGATGGATTGTTCAAAAACAACAAGCTGGTCAGAAAGGAATTGAATGTCCTGGGAAGAACAGTGGACCTTTCCAATATCAACTGTCCGGTTTACCTCCTGGCCGGGGGAAAAGACGATATAACCCTGGTTGATCAAGTGTTTAACATGGGTGATTATGTATCAGGCGAGGTAAAAAGGATATACATTGAGAATGCTGGACATATCGGTGTGTTTGTCAAGAAGGACTCCCTGGAGTATTGGGCTTCCATAATCAGGGATTTGGACCAAATGGAAGGGGATGTTCCTGTCACGGCAATGCCGAACGATTTCTCCAACAAGGATTATAAAGTGAATCCGGAGCTTGTCTTCGAGACTGTATAATTTACACCTCCACACTCGATTAGACACTACCACCAAATAGTATAGCGGTAACTTGCATAGCAGTGCCGCTATACTATTTCCTCATCTCTTCCACAATCCCTGGAAACTTTTGCAGCAAGAATTCGATTTCATTTGCAGTTGTAAACCTGGACAGGGAAAAGCGCAAACAACCCTTGGCATAGTGAAAGGGAACCCCCATAGCTTTTAATACCGGGGACGGCTCCATACTTCCAGCCTTGCATGCAGCACCAGCACTAGCGCAAATTGAATGTTCATCCAGCTTAAGGACCACATCCTCCCCGGACACATCCTTAATTGCAAAGGAGGAAGTGTTGGGGAGCCGATTGCAGCGGTCCCCGTTGATTCTTGCCTCTGGAATCGATTGCAGGAGTTTGTCTTCCATATAATCCCGCAAATTTAATATGTGCTGATATTCGTGTTCAAGGTTGTTTACTGCAAGTTCCATTGCCTTGCCCAGGGCCACGATAAAAGGGGTGTTCTCAGTACCGCCCCTTCGGCCGTATTCTTGGCTTCCTCCGATAATAAAAGGACTAAAGGGTGCGTTTCTTCTGACAAAAAGTGCACCTACCCCCTTGGGTGCATGGAGTTTATGTCCTGACAGGGTTAGGTAGTCCGCAGGGAGCTCTTGCATGGAAATCCGGGTCTTGCCAACTGCCTGTACAGCGTCTGTATGGAAAAGTATCCCTTTTTCCTTGACTATTTCCGCAATCCTGGAAACCGGAAAGACAACCCCGGTTTCGTTGTTTGCATACATAATGGAAACAACCGCCGTGTCCGGAGTGAGACTGTTCTTTAATTGCTCGGTATCCAGGTTCCCTGCAGTATCTACATCCAGGTATGTGATCCTGTAACCCTTTTCCTCCAAGAGCCTGCAGTAATTCAATACTGCCGGATGTTCCACCTTTGTAGTGACTACATGGTTCTTTTCCGGCCGGGAGTTTAAAGCTGCGTTTATGGCTGCGTTGTCACCTTCGGTCCCGCAGGATGTGAACACGATTTCCTCCGGGGAGCAATCCAACCCTTGGGCCACACGTTGTCTTGCCAGATCTATCTTTTCCCTGGCCTGCTTACCCAGGGAATGAGTACCCGAGGGATTGGGGTAGAATTTGTCGAAGCAGGGGAGCATTTCCTCTGTTACTTCCGGGTCTACTTTGGTAGTGGCGTTATTGTCCAGGTATACGATAGTCAAGGTGGCATCTCCTTTGCAGTAAGCGTTTAGTGATTCAAGTTTTCACATTTTAGGACTTTATTTGAATCAAATCAAGATGTTTACTGTTAACTCCTATAATTTACTTGAAAAAATTTGTTAATGTATTTAAACTCTAGAGTGTTAGAAGTATTAAACTGGAATAGATCATATTAATGTCTCTTAATACTTGAAATTTATTTTTAAAAGGAGCAAGCATGGCAAACAGTGGTCAGGGAGATAATAAATCCGGATCAAACGGATTGGATGCCGAACTGGAGGAATTGGAGGTTAGTGATGACTTGGAAAATCTTGTTATAGATGAAGAAAAATTGGAATCCGAGGAGGAACCTGTTGCTGAATTGGATGTGTCCGATCTATCTGAAGTGGAAATCGAGATGGAAGTCCTGGACGATCAGGGAGAGGATGCAAAAACTGCCTCCCGGGAGGAAGCGGCTTCCAGAGAAGAAAGTAGACAGCCTGGAATTAGCGATGATTATCAACAGAAAATCGGTGCTGTGATTCAGAAAAATGTGAATCAGGGAGTGCAAAAGGCCTTTGACAAGGCGGTCAAAAATATGGACGAGCATCTCAATTTGCACAAGAATGAACTGCAATCCATGTATAAGGAGTTCTCGGAATCAACTCAAAAGCTCAAAAAAGAAATTTCCAATTTGCAAAAACAAAATCAAAACAAGACTGTCCAGGAAAGTAAGGCAAAAAAAGACAAATCCGGATCTTTTTTCGGTTCTCTGGTAAATGTTCTCAAGTTCCCAATAATTTTGGGTGTTGGTTTTGCAGGGGCAATCCTGTTGCAGCAGTTCTATCCGCAAATATATTCTGATATTTTGAATTTTATCAAGGATTGGAACATCTTGAGTAACCCTTTATTTTGATTGGGTTGTTCCAATCCATGTAATTTCCTGGAAATGGGAACGTTGAGTGTACCCGTGCATGCTTACCAGTATCTGATTTCTATTTGCACTGGATACCGGGAATCAAACACTATGCTATTGATCCCCGTATTTGTCTATGTATTCCTTCTTCACCTGTTCCAGCTTGTTCAAATACTCTTCGTTGGTAATGATCCCTTTTTCCACAAGCAATTGACAAATAGTTACTATTTCCATCATGTTGGATAGTGCAATATCTTCCACGCTGACTTCTTGACCTTGGTTTGTACCTGAATTTTCGTTCATTGTGTTGCCTCCTGGTTTCCTGTGAAAATGCTTTGAAAAAATTACTTGACTACTGCCTATTTAGCAATGATTTTATTCGCCTTCGGTGTTCAAAACATAGTTGTAAGATAACTATGAATCAAGCTTAAATTTATTTTCATCCGGAAATTGCCCTTTTTCCACGGATGGGAACTATTTAGTTCTTAAATTTTCCTACTGTCCCGAATCTTGGGGTTTTATTTACCACAAATCCAAAGGTAATTTTTCCAGGGAACTGTTGCCTTTGCTGGAATTCCTGGAAAAACTTTTCTTCAGTAACAATTCCAGCATATTGTTCAATTGTTGCCTCTCCGGACGGGAGTTGTCCTGTTCTGTACCCTGCATTTCCGGGGGTTCGGGGGATGCAACTTCAGGTGGCTCGGGTCCTTGGATTTTTGTATCTGAGGCCAATATACCGGGCGAATAGCAGAGCAGTGAGATAAATGTTATTGACAGTAATATTTTTTTCATGACTATATGGCTAACTGCAGGGTTCGAGGTCCTATGTTCGAGGTTTAAAGAAAAAGATACTTTTAATTCAGTATGTTATGCTTTAAGGTCTTAAAACCGGTAGATACAATATATAACTATGTAATTTCAAAGGGTTATCTAAAATTTTTGACTGTTAAGATCTATGTTTCCAAAATTCAGTTGAATACAAATATCTACCTATAAATTCAAGTAGTTAGCATATCAAAACATGCAATACTTGATAATGATATTAAGTCATTTACACGGTAATTTTATTCTCAATAAAATATTCTTTGTTATCAATAAGTTATCTTTTTGCTCCAGTTTTGCTTTGAAAATAAATAACTCTTTAAACGCTTAATGTTTGAATTTTTAT
>CAJXKR010000268.1 GCA_913055815.1 uncultured Desulfohalobiaceae bacterium
GTTCTCGCCACTTCGTGGTCGAGATTTCCAAGCTCATAAGCTGCCTTGTTTTTGAGCAAGAAAAAAGAGATTATGAGTCGTAACTTCTTAATTGCTTCTTGCTTAACAGCTTAATATTTCGGCAATCTCGACTACGAAGTTACGAGCTACTTAACAGCTCTTTCACGCTTACTTGAGCCGATTTGGATACAAGTTTTATATAATCGAACAGAAAGCCTAAAATGCAAATAGTTCTCTATCAGCCGGAAATCCCACCAAATACCGGAAACATAGGTAGACTATGCGCTGCAACCTCCACTCCACTCCACCTGATAAAACCCCTCGGATTCAAACTAGATGACAGACACTTAAAAAGGGCGGGACTTGATTACTGGGGGTTTGTGGACTGTTCTATCTGGGAGGATTGGGAATCTTTCACTTCCTCACTTATTCCCGCATCCAAAATTCTCTTAACCACAAAGAATGCAAAACAATCTCTGTACTCATATAGTTTCAGCGGAGAGGAACTACTGGTCTTTGGACCTGAGGCAAAGGGACTACCTGAATGGATGTTGAATTACTATCCCAGCCAATTGAGAATACCTATTTGGAGCGAGAACGTACGCAGTTTGAATCTTGCAAATTCTGCAGCTGTGTGTTTGTACGAATCTTACAGACAATTATTATTCAATAATTAATTAAAGGACATGATTATGCTCTTGCAACTGTTTATTATTATTCCGCTTTTGGCATTAATACTGGACTTGATTTTTCAAGACCCCGAACACTGGCCTCATCCTGTAAGGCTTATTGGCGGAATCCTGGATAAATGCGAATCCTGGTCACGGAACCAGAACTACCTGTCTCTGCAAACATGTGGCATTATTACCCTGGTTATCAGTACAATCCTGGTTGGCGCAGTTGTTTACTACTTGCAAAACATCTGGCTACTGGGATTTTTTATTTCCATTTATTTGGCTTATGCCGGAATTTCTTTGGGAGGCCTAATATCTACCTCCAGACATATTATAAACCTTGTTCAGCAGGATAATTTGCCTGAGGCAAGAACAAAACTCGGAGAATTGGTAACCCGGGATACCTCGCACATGGACAGGGAGGATATCTACAAGACCCTGGCAGAATCCTGCAGCGAAAACTTAAATGACGGATTTGTTGCCCCTTTTTTCTTCCTTCTGCTGGGAGGTCCGGTATTGCTCTGGATCTACAAGACAGTAAGTACCATGGACTCCATGTGGGGATACAAAAATGAAACCTGGAGAGAATTGGGTTGGGCTGGGGCAAGGGCAGACGACTTCCTGGCCTGGGTACCTGCTAGAATCACTGCCGGCCTTGTAATTGCGGGTGCGTTTATAATGGGCCTTAACTGGAGAAACGCACTGGATTTAACCTCTACGCAGGCAGTGGAAATGCAAAGTCCCAACGCCGGTTACCCCATGGCTGCTATAGCCCTTGGCCTGGAAGGCACAATGGGTGGGGATGCCGAATATTTCGGAGAGGAGGTGTTCAAGCCCCTACTTGGTCCTTATAACAATGAATGGACCGATTTCAAGATCGAGCAGTTGCAGAACCTGCTGGTACTTTGTTCTTTCCTGTGGGTACTGATGGGACTATCGGTTATGTATATTATTTATTGCATTCTTTGAGTAGCGTTCAAAATAATGCAGAATAAAATTTGTCCAGATTTAATCTAACATGAAAAAAGTTTTATGTTTTAGAGTTTTAAGGTGTAGAATAAGACTTTTCATCATTCGTTGTGGCCGCCAGGGCATGGGAGTTAACAAGAAAATCCTTGTTTTTGGGAAACTCCCATAGATTATTTGATGACCTCAAGATTTGTTGGTCTATTTTCTATTGAAAATCATTTCCAACTAAAGGATTCGAAGGTTTTGAATTAAAACAATAGATTATATCACAAGGGAAAATTACATTCATGTGCAATATAAAAACTCGTAATTTTAGAAGATTATTTTAGAACTTTTAACTGTCCAAATTTCCGAGATTTCAAAAAAGAAAACCTATCTGTCGACTTAATTCCAATACATCCTATGGTTCCAGCAAGATAGCCCTCCGGATGAATACCAAAATCTGAACGACCTTTACTGTCGAATTTCGGTTTCATCAGTTACTGCATTATATACTTTCGTGCAACTTTATTGTTTAGTAACTGCACGTAGCTTCAAGCACTGTAATACCAAAAATACAATCTTTTCCAACTAGCTTTGGTACTACCCCATTTCCTTGCTGCGGTTGCAGGCAGCGGTGACAGCATCTATGATCGCGCTCTTTACACACTGCCTGTCCAAATGGTTCAACCCCTGTATAGTAGTACCTGCGGGGGAAGTCACCATTTCCCTGAGTTCACTTACAGATTGACTACCTTCCTCTGCCATCTGAGTCGCTCCGGAAACCAGCGACAAAACCATGTCCCTGCTTTCTTCCCTGTTCAAACCCACGGTCAGTCCCGCTTCGATCAAGCTCTCAAGGAAGTAGAACACGTATGCAGGTCCGGAACCAATCAGGGCGGTAAAGGCATCGAAATACTTTTCCGGTAATGTATGAACCTTACCGGATTTTGCAAAAAGGGTTTGAACAAATTCCTGCTGTTTCTGATCCAGGCGCGGATCATCCAGACACAAGGCAAATACACCTTGATTTATCAATGCCGGAGTGTTGGGCATAACCCTTACCACCGGACAACGATCCCCGCTCCAGTCCAGGATCTGCTCGCGCTTTACACCCGCTGCTATGGAAACAATGCAGTGATCCTGCCTCAGATCATCTTTTATCTCTGAAAGCACCTCCTGCAATTGATAGGGTTTGACAGCCAACACCAGATAATCGCTGGAATCAGTGAGCTCCTTTAAAGAACCCACTGCATTTATCCCTGCCTCTTCCTGCAGGCTTGCCACCTTTTGGCTGTCAATGTCGTAGCCGAAGATATCGATACTCTCCAAATCCTTCCAGCCCTTTATAAGTGCCTTGCCCATGTTTCCAAGGCCCATAAAGCCAATATTAGGCATATTTCGTCTTCCTCCGGAATTGATTAATTGCACCTCAGATATCAGATGATTAGGTAAATAGCTGCTGAGTTGTTAGGATGAAAAGTCTTATTCTTACACCTTAAAACCTTAACTCCTTAAAACTTAAAACTTTTTCATGTTAGACTATCTCCAGATGATTGAAAAAATAGGAAATTTCAGTTGCCGCTGTTTCCGGGCTGTCGGAGCCGTGCACTGAATTCTTTTCCACATCCTTGCCGATTTTAGCCCTAATAGTTCCCTCTTCTGCCTCTTCAGGTTTTGTCGCTCCCATTAGATCCCGGTATCTCTGAATCGCATTTTCACCCTGCAGTACCATCACAACTATAGGACCAGAGCTCATATAATCAGTCAGGCTATCGAAAAAAGGCTTATCCTGATGCACAGCATAAAACCCCTGGGCCTGCTCCTTGCTCATGTGCAACATTTTCATTGCCTTTATTTCCAGGTTGGCACTTTCAATATGGCCAACAACCTCTCCGATCAAGTTTCTTTCCAATGCGTCCGGTTTAACAATGGACAATGTCTGCTCCTGCATAAAGTTCCTCCTTTGTTGCATGTTATCAGTTATTAGTTATTGGTTAACGGTCAATGGTTCCTAGTTCCCGGTTCTCTGTTCAAGGTTGAAGAAATTAGTTAGTGCTTAAATGTCGGTGTCGATGTAGTGCTAATAAAAATTTCAAAGCCTAGTGCTCTATCATATTGCAATCAACTATTAACCGATAACGATAACTGATCTCTAACTCAATTCTCGCTATCCACGATTTCCTCTATACTACACAGGCGGAATTTATCACCCTGCCTTTTCTTCCATTTCTGCAAGGCATTCAATGTCTCCGGATAAGGATGACCTATTGCAACCACGCTTCCGGACTTTTTAGCCAGGCGTGCTACTTTTTGCAACTGAAACAGTATTGCCTCCACATCTTCTTCATTATCCAGGAATATATCCCTGTTGATTTCCTCCACTCCAATCCTGGAAGCGAGGTTTTGAGCTTTGCTCTTGGGACAGGTGAGGCTATCCATAAAAAAAAGTTTTCTTTCTTTCAACTCCTGCATCAAAACCCTCATTTTTTGTGCATTAGCAGTGAACCTGGATCCCATATGGTTATTAACCCCGATTACACCGGGAATACTATTCAAATTTGAAGCAAAAACATTCCTTATCCGGGAATCATCCATTTCCACCATAAGTGCCCCTGGTCCAGGATCAACCTCTGGATAATTAAGGGGTTCCATGGGTTGGTGCAGCAGGACCGAAATATCATTTCTTACAGCCAAATTTGCAATCTGCCTGGAATACGTACTATAGGGCAAGATGGAGAAGCTTAT
>CAJXKR010000269.1 GCA_913055815.1 uncultured Desulfohalobiaceae bacterium
AATTTATTAATAGTTAGTCAAGAGCAAATTCAGTTTGACAACAATTCATGCTCTTGAATTGTTGAAACTTCAGGAACTATTTCCTATATTCATAACCTTAATATAAATGATTATAAAACTCATGAACCTATGGAATTAGAAAAAGCAATCAAACAACGGACAAGCATTCGAACATTTAAGGACGAACATATCCCCGTGGAGGATTTGAAAAAAATGGTGCAGATGGGAGGAACTGCTCCGAGTGTAAATAATTATCAACCGTGGAAATTTTATGTAATAACGAATAAGAGGTTAATGGAAAACATGGCGGATCTTGTAAAAGATAAGATAGAAAAAATTCCAGAGAACGAATCAAAAGCTTCAAAAAATATAAAATCCCAGGTAGAATGGTTTGCTACGTTTTTTGAAAACGCCCCGGCCCTAATTGCCCTGACAATGGAAGAATATGAGTCAGTACTGGAAAAAGGAGTGACTGTCTCGCATGAAGACATAAATAAAATGCGGAATTATCCGGACATACAAAGTGCCGGGGCAGCTATTCAAAATATTTTGGTAACAGCAGTGGATATGGGTTACGGTGCATGTTGGATGAGTGCCCCGATGATTGCAAAAGATGGACTGGAATCGCTTATAGAATTAGAAGAACCTTACAGCCTGGTGGCTTTTGTTGCGGTTGGTGTTCCTGAAAAAGACAAGAAACCAAAGGAGAAAAAGCCGTTGGAAGAAATATTTAAGTTGATTGAATAATTGCTCTTTCATTCGTTTTATTGTTAAATTTTATGATTTGTTCAGGTTTCTTTTTATTTTTATTCCAACCCTTTGATAAAACTACATCATTATTATGAGTAAGATTCCAATATTTATGCTTTTACTTTTCTTCATTTTTCAATCTTGTACTAAAAATGAAGTAGAAAAGGCAAGCCAAACCATTCGCACTAAGAATATAAAAAGATATGTAAAAGAAATAGGTTCAGACGCTTTTATGGGCAGAAAACCTTTCACAAAAGGCGAAGATACTACTCTGGCTTATTTGAAAAAGGAATTCCAAAAAATAGGTTTAAAACCAGCGAATAATGGAAGTTATTTTCAGGAAGTGCCAATGGTTGAGGTAAAAGTTGACCCTGCGAAGCAAATGAAATTTCAAACCAAAAACGGCGAAGTAAATTTAGATTTCAAAGGCGATTTTGTTGCTTTTTCACGCAGATTAACGGATAAGGTCGACTTAGATAAATCAGAACTGGTTTTCGGAGGGTATGGAATTGTTGCACCGGAATATAACTGGAATGATTATAAGAACATTAATGTAGAAGGAAAAACTGTAGTCGTTTTTGTTAATGATCCGGGTTATGGCAAGGAAAACACAGATTTTTTCAATGGTAATGCCATGACGTATTACGGACGTTGGACTTACAAGTACGAAGAAGCTGCCAGGCGGGTCCTGATTTCCTGGAAATTTTCTATTATGCCGTTGTGTACCAGGGCCAGTTCTCCGTTGTTGTCAGTATGCGGATGGGCGTTTATTTCTGTGGGCAACCCGTGGGTAGCCCATCTGGTATGTGCGATTGCAGCGGTGGCGTGGTAGACATCCTGCTGGCCCATCTTCTCTTCCAGTTGATTCAGTTTACCCCGGGAGCGTATCACCTGCAATTTGTTTTGTTGAATATAGGCTAGTCCTGCGGAATCGTATCCCCTGTATTCCAGGCGTTTAAGGCAGTCCATCACCAGTGGTACCGCCGGCCTGTGTCCTGAATAAACTATGATGCCGCACATTGGTCTCTCCTTGTTTTATTATGGCCCTGTAGCCGGAAATAGAGTATTTGAGCTCCTGTTTTCACCGTACACCGCCACTTGCCTATTCCTTGTATTCCGGTGGCAGCTGTTTTGTAAAATCCTCGAACCTTTGAAGCAACTCTGCAATTGCCTTACCCCGGTGACTGACTTTGTTTTTTTCGGCCTGTTGCATCTCGGCAGCAGCAAGTCCGCTCTCCTGGTCTATGAACAAGGGATCGTAACCAAATCCCATTTCACCCTTGGGTTCCAGGGCAATCTTTCCCTCCCAACTGCCTTCACAAACAAGGTGTTGACCGTCAGGGGAGCAGGCTACCAGCACGCAACGGAATCTAGCAGTGCGCTTGTCAAAGGGCAGATCTTTTAAAAGGTCCAGGAGTTTTTTGTTGTTCTCCTGATCACTTGCCCCCTCGCCGCTAAACCTGGCGGAGAATACTCCGGGCTTTCCGTTTAAATAGTCCACTTCCAGGCCGGAATCATCTGCCAAACTCACCAAATCGGTTTTGCCGGCAACCGTTTGTGCCTTTTCCAGGGCATTCTTTTCGAAAGTATCTCCTGTTTCGGGTATGGAACCTATTTCCGGAAAGGAGTCCAATCCCAGGATCTCTGTATTGGCAAAACTTTTTTTCAGTTCGCGGTCCAATTCCGAGATTTTGCCTTTGTTGCCCGACGCCAAGACTATTCGCATGTTGCTTTTCCCTGTAAACTATTTATTATTTCCGGATACGGAAGTATTTCTGGTGTTGCTTGTGCACAGTTTTTTATTTATGCTTTTGAAAAGGTTTTTAAGGGAAAATAAACTTTTTTTTATTGTTTTTCAATAAATTAATGATTATTTTTCAAAAAAAGATCTATTTGCAGGGAGTTTATAAGCTAATAAGCTAAGGATCGCAAGCTGGGTCTGAAACAAATGTTCAAAATGTTCAGTTGGTTATATTTGGAATTCCAAATATTCCTTTCCCTGTGCGAGAGGGGAAAATCCGATGCAAAACAAGCCTGTTTTTATACAGCTAAGCCGATAGGAATCATCAATTTATGAAGGAACTGTCTATCTATACAATAAGTCTGGGATGCCCCAAGAATCTGGTGGATACTGAAAAAATCCTGGGTAGCCTGGATAAATACTACAGCCCTGCCCAGGATTTGGAACATGCGGACATGGTGCTTATAAACACCTGCAGCTTTATCCAGCCCGCGGTGGAGGAATCCATACAGAATATACTCGATATCTCCCGGGACATGGAAAATTTGCAAAACAGACCCAAACTGGTGGTTACGGGGTGTCTAGTTGCCCGTTATGGCAGTGAGTTGGAAAAGGAATTGCCAGAGGTGGATCTCTGGGTGGACTTGAACGAACAAGAGGATTTTGTCGATAAATTTGCAAGGAAGTTCGACTTGGGAATCGATCCAGAGATGGAACCGGAAGACACCTCTTCCAGAACAAACAGGGTGTTAAGCACCTTTCCGGGATACAGTTACCTGAAAATAAGCGAAGGTTGCCCGCATAATTGTAATTTTTGCTTAATACCGCAGCTCAGGGGAAAACTGCAATCCGAAGCTATCCATGATTTGAGGCAGGAAGCTGAGAATCTTTTGTCCGGCGGAGTAAAGGAGTTATGTTTGGTTGCCCAGGATGTTACCTCTTATGGACGGGATCTGGGTTTGAAAGACGGTTTGCAGCAATTGCTCCGGGAGATGATTGAGCTAGAGGGACTTTCCTGGCTCAGGTTGATGTATCTCTATCCAGTGGGCATTACCTCGGGTTTGTTGTCTTTTCTTACTACTTTGGGACCCAAGTTCAAGCCCTATTTCGATATTCCCCTCCAACATGCCCATCCGGATATTTTGAAAAGCATGGGCCGCCCTTTTGCCCAGGACCCGGAAAAGGTAATAACGAGAATCAGGAGCTATTTTCCGGAAGCCAGTATCAGGACGACTTTCATAGTCGGATATCCTGGGGAGACTGAAGAACATTTCCAAACACTGCTGGATTTTGTAAGGGACGCTCGTTTCGATCATGTGGGGGTGTTTTCCTTTTACCCGGAACAGGGTACCAGGGCTGCTCAAATGCAGGATCAGGTTTCAGAAGAAGTTAAAGAGGACAGAAGGAAGGAGTTGCTTCAAGAGCAGGCTTCTATAAGTGAAGAAAAGATGGCTTCCTATGTGGATACCTGGCAAGAGGTCTTGATTGACAAGAAGGACCCTGAATGGCCCACTTTGTATCAGGGAAGGACCTGGTTTCAGGCCCCGGAAATAGACGGGATTACCTATGTAAGCGCACACGATTGCCAACCCGGTGATATGGTATGGGCCAAGATAGAGGAATCCAAGATTTATGACCTTATTGCTTTGGTTTGATATGAAAAAGTTTTAAGTTTTAGGGTTTTCTCGCTACTTCGTAGTCGAGATTGCCCATCATTCGTTGTGGCCGGCAGGGCATGGGAGTTAAGATGGAAAAAGTTTTATGTTTTAGAGTGTTAAGGTTTTAAGTAAGAAAAAGAACCAATAGCCTGTTTATTCAACAAGTTGA
>CAJXKR010000270.1 GCA_913055815.1 uncultured Desulfohalobiaceae bacterium
GTCATATAATTTCCCTTTGTGTAGCGAAAGATTGTGAATAGCTCCCATTACTGAGACTGGAACAGATTCTTTATCAAAGTTTTAATAAAATTTCTACAGGGAAAATAAGATTGTTTCAATTGGCCGATCCAATTTTATCTATCTGTTTTTTTTATTCATCATAAATTTTATGCTATAAAACAGTCTCGATGTCAACAGGTAATAATCTTGTTCAGCCCATGTTTGTTCTTTGCTTCAGAGCGGAAAAATCGAGTGTTGCTTTTGATATAAAATTGATATAAATAACTCGGTATTTGAAACTAAATTCCCATTGTAGGTAGGTGCTAAGGAGTGTATGAAAACTGCTATTTTTGGATATTCGGCTAGCGGCAAATCCGAGTTGTTCAGGGCTTTATCCGGGGAGCAGGCCCAGAATTCGAATCAGGCCATCGTGAAGGTGCCTGAGCCCAGGTTGGACCCCTTGATTCAATTGTTTAACCCCAAGAAAGTTACCAATGTGGAGATAGAATACTTGGATATTCCGGGAGGTGGCGATCCAGGTAAAGGTGTGGGACAAAGGGTCTTGAATGAAATTAAACCTTTTGAATGCTTGCTGGCAGTGTTGGATAATTTCAGTGGCTTGGTCACTCCGGAAAAACAATACCGGGAAATGGAATCCGACTTGATGCTCACCGATTTGGCTGTTGCTGAGAAAAGGTTGGAGCGAATTCAGGTAGACAAGAAAAAGGGCAAGGGACTTGTTGACCCCAGGGAAGAAGAGTTGCTGGAATACGTTAAATCCATACTGGAACAGGAGATACCCCTGCGCACAGAGGAAGAGTTGTTAAAAAATCCCTTGTTAAAGGGATTTAGTTTTCTTTCTGCAAAGCCGATACTGTATATCCAGAATGTATCCGAGGATAAGCTGGATATTGAGGGCATGCAAGGGCAAGGGAAAAGCAACGAAGCCCATCTGGTTTTGTCCACGAAGCTGGAAAGGGAACTCTCGGAACTGGAGGATTTTGAAGAGCGGGAGGAGTTCTTGCAGGAACTGGGTTTGCAGGAATCGGCAATGGACAAGATCATTAGGCAGACCTATGAATTGTTGGGCTTGTTCACCTTTTTGACCGCTGGAGAAAAGGAGGTTAGGGCCTGGTCTATACCTAGAGGTTCCAGTGCCTGGGATGCTGCCGGGGCGATTCATTCCGATATCCAAAAAGGCTTTATTCGGGCAGAGGTTTTGGGATGGAACGATTTCCTGCATTACAGGAATTTTAAAAATGCCAAACAAGCCGGTGTATTGAGGTTGGAAGGTAAGGATTATTTGGTAAGGGACGGAGACATAATTACCTTTAGGTTTAATGTTTGATATATTGAGTTTTAGGTTTTACAGTTTTTTAAGTTTTTTCAATAAAGCGAGCAGCTTAAAGTTTTTTTTACTGTTTAGGCTAGCTATTGCAGTTACATTTTTTGATCGGGATAAATTTCCGAAAATCAGGAGGGTGTTATGGAGCAGGAAGGCATGCATTACGAGGGGTTTTGTATCAGGCCTCCAAGCGAGGCGGATAGTATACTCCTGCAGGTAACTGTGGGGTGTTCCCACAATAAGTGCACTTTTTGCGGGAGCTACAAGGACAAGCGGTTCAAGATCAAGGATGATCAGACAATCCTTGACGATATCAAGTTTGCCTCCAGGTATATGCACCGTCAGAAGCGAGTGTTCCTGATGGACGGGGACGCCTTGATCATTCCCCAAAAAAGGCTCTTATGGATATTGGAGAGTATAAATGCCTATCTGCCCTGGATCGAGAGGATAGGGGTATATGCCAACGTGAAAAGCATACGCAAGAAAAGTCCGGAGGAGTTACAACAGTTGCGCGAACAGAAGCTGAGCATTGCCTATTTGGGAGTAGAGTCAGGTGACGACGGGATCCTGGAAGATGTGAACAAAGGCACAAATTCCAGGGAACAGATCCAGATGGGTCAGAAACTCAAGCAGGCGGGGATCAAGATTTCTGTTACTGTTTTGCTGGGACTGGGTGGCAGAGATGGATCCATGCAGCATGCAAAAAACACAGGACAATTGTTGACAGAAATGGATCCTGAATATGTCGGGGCACTGACAGTTATGCTGATTCCTGGAACCCCTCTTTATGATAAATACGAGAGAAAAGAGTTCGAGTTGCCGAATCAGGAGGAGATCTTGAGAGAACTCCGGGAAATGCTGAAATATACCAATCTTTCCAAGGGACTTTTTATCTCCAACCACGCTTCCAATTACTTGCCCATAAAAGTGCAGTTTCCAGGGGACAAACAGAAGGGGCTGGATATGATAGATTCTGCACTGAAGGGAGAAGTCGGGTTAAAACCCGAATGGATGCGGGCCCTATAGGATGGATTGAATATTGCGCTTGGCTCTGGGTATATAAAAAAATATTAGGTTTTCTGGGAGAAAAATGATTAAAAATTCAACTCTCAAAATTCAAAGTGAACGAATGAACGAGGGGAGGTTAATCTCCCTGTAATGAAGAAAAATGTGTAAAAATGTTTTGACAGAGGAAAATAAATAAGGTAAACGCTTAAAGAGCTTGCACTTATTTTCACAATCTAGCTAAAAAAGCTTGAGTTCAAAATATGAATTATTGCCGGACAGATAAAACAACTAAGACGGAAAACCAAGGGGGGGTGCATGATTAGTATATCACTTGACTATCTGCTGATACAGCTGGTGAACTTCTTGATCTTGTTAGCAGTGATGAATTTAATAGTTTTTAGGCCGATTCGTAATGTGATCAAGCAGAGAAATGAAAAATTGAACAAGGATATGCGGGAAGTTGAAAATTTCAATGAGCAAGCAGAAAAGAAAATGCAAGATTATAAAGCAACCTTGGACAAGGCGAGAGAAGAAGGTAAATCCATTAGAGAAGAATATAGGCAAAAAGGGCAAAACGAGCACAAGGAAATGGTTGATGCAGCTAGTTCCGAAGCGGTGAAAGAGTTGGAGCAGGCAAGGAGCAGTATACAGGAACAGTCGCAACAAGCTAGGGAAAAGTTGACCAAGGATGTGGATAATTTTGCCAAACTGGTTGCAGATCGCATAACTACAGGTGTGTAAACCCAGGGCAAGGAGGTATGGTTTTGAAAAAGACAAGCTTGATTTTCATTTTTATCACGGCAATGGTTCTGGTAGGTTCCGGGACTGTTCTGGGAGCGGAAGGTAGTGGGGGAGATGGATTTATTCCAGCTGATTGGCAGGATTTTATTCTTAGGATGATAAACCTTGTTTTGTTTCTTGCCGTCATCTACATGCTTGCAGGAAACAAGATCAAAGATTTCTTTTCCGGCAGGAGAAAACAGATTAGCGAAGAACTCCAAAATATGGAGGACCGCAAAAAGGAAGCTGAGAAAAAGTTGCAGGAAGTTGAGAAGAGTATAGCAAATATCGAGCAAGAGCGGCAAGAGATATTGGATCAAGCCAGACAGCAGGGTGAAGCCCTCAAAAAATCCATTGTGGATAAAGCTCATGAGGATGCGGAAAGAATAAAGCAGCAGGCTAGGGTCAAGTCTTCACAAGAATTTCAACAGGCAATTGATTATTTGCGATCCGAATTGGCTGAAGAGGTGATCAAATCGGCTGAACAGATCATACAGCAAAGAATGGGTAAAGAGGAGCAGGAAAAGCTTATTGATAACTATCTAACAAAGGTGGTGGTCAATTGAAAGAACAAATATTGGCAAGACGGTACGCAAGGGCATTGTTCGCTATTGGTGAGGACCAGGGTGAATACAAGAAGTATGGGGAAGAGCTTTTCGGCATAGCGGAAATTTTGGAGAACAACCCCAAATTGTTACAGGTATTTAGAAACCCACTTATCAAGGCAGAAGACAAGAAAAAGATTATTAATCAAATTACCGATAAAATAGAGGTAAGTAAGATTGTGCAAAATTTTTGTCTTTTGTTGGGAGATAAGGATAGATTGGGAAATTTTCCCAGTATTCAGATATTCTACAACAAATTGTTGGATCAGAAAGAAGGGTTGCTACGTGGGAAATTAGTAACTGCAATTGAACTCTCTTCTGAAAAGCAAAAAGATATAAGAAACAAGCTGGAAGAAAAATTTGCCCAGAGTTTGATTTTGGATCACGAAACGGATAATAACATTTTGGGCGGTTTGGTACTGCAGGTTGGGGACAAGGTATATGATGCTAGTTTAAAGGCACAACTGGATCGATTGAAGGAAAACATAAAAAGGGGTGAGTAAACATGGCTATGCAAATAAAAGCAGAAGAAATTAGCCAGATCATCGAAGATCAGAT
>CAJXKR010000271.1 GCA_913055815.1 uncultured Desulfohalobiaceae bacterium
GCGGGATAGAGATCAGTCAAAAAATCCTCCCGGTTTATCAGATCCACCATGGAATCCAGGACCGGGTCCAAATCCGGGCCGTAGGAAATCTCTATGGGCTGCCAGCTCCCACTCTTTTCAGATTCGGCAATCTGAACAGCCTGGGATAGCAGTTCCTCAACTCCCTGGTCATCCCTGGCCACGGTTTCAACTATGGGAACGTCCAAATGAGAGGACAACTTTGCTGTATCCAGCACAATGTCCTTGTTTTTCTTTACTTCATCCATCATATTGAGGGCCAGCACTACCGGTATGCCGAGCTCCAAAAATTGCACCGCCAAATAGAGGTTGCGCTCCAGATTGGTAGCGTCCACCACATCCACCACCACGTCTGGCTGTTCCTGGACCAGCACATTCCTGGCAGCCAACTCCTCCTCGGAATACGCAGTCAGGGAATACGTTCCCGGAAGATCTATTACATGCAATCCGGAATTGTTTTTTTGCACGTAACCTTCCCGTGTTTCCACGGTTATGCCCGGGTAATTTCCCACTCTTTGCCTACTGCCAGTCAAGGAGTTGAACAGGGTGGTTTTTCCTGAATTGGGATTCCCTGCAAGTGCAATAGTTATCTCCTTGGTTTTGCTTTTCCCTCCTCCTGTATTCATGATTCCTCCTTGTATATTATGAAAAGCTTTGAGGTTTTATGGTTTTATGGTTTTAAGGTTTTATGGTGTTAAGCAAGAAGATGTTTTTGCAAAATTTTGAGTTATACTTCCTGGTTGAGATTGCCCATGCTTACTTGTGCCTTCCGGGCTTGATGGTTAGCGTTATACAGTCCGGGTCATCTAACAACAGGCAGTTTTAGTTAAGAAACCCTAATACAAAACTTCTTTTTCTTGCCTATAAAGATAGCAAACTAAGAAAAGATTATTAACATGTCAACAAAAAAAGTTTGGCAAACCTAATTAAATTTCAAATTTAATACTTAACAAATCTTATCAGCAATTCTCCCTTTTATCTTTAGGAAATTTTTTGTTTTTTGATTCAAATCAAAGTATAATTGAAATCCTATGCTATCTTGATTTTAAACAAATCGAGATCAAATCAATTTTGGAGGAAATCATGAGCAATACAAGAAAGATCGTTGAAATAGACGAAAATCTCTGCGACGGCTGCGGCAAATGCGTACCAGCCTGCGAGGAGGGAGCAATTCAGATAATAGACGGCAAGGCCAAGTTGATACAGGACAAGCTTTGTGACGGGTTGGGCAATTGTCTGGGCAAATGCCCCAACGATGCGATAAGGATAATCGAGAGAGAGGCGGAACAATTCGACGAAAAAGCAGTGCAAGAACACCTGGAAAACATCCAGGGAAGTGAACAAGAAAACATCACCAACACCGGATGTCCATCCGCAAAACTGCAGAACTTTTCACCCTGCGCCAACGCAAATCAGCCCAGGCAGCAGTCGGAGTCAGCCCTGTCCCATTGGCCGGTACAGATAAAGCTGGTTCCACCGCACGCCCCGTTTTTGCAAAACGCAGACCTTTTGGTTACAGCGGATTGCGTACCTGTTGCCTATGCGAATTACCACAGCCAGTTCCTGCAGGGCAAAGTCGCCCTGCTGGGTTGTCCCAAATTCGACGATGCACAAGAATACATGGATAAATTCGTGCAGATCTTTCAACAGGCAGATATAAACAGCGTGACCATCATGTACATGGAAGTGCCCTGCTGTTCCGGACTGCCCGGAATATTGGAAAAGGCGGCAGATGTGGCGGGAGTTGATATAGATATAACTCATGCAGTAATAAGCACAAAAGGGGAACTTTTGGAACCCGCAAACCAGATACAATAGGCAAGAAATTTTAATTGCCTTCACAGGGATGTAACTGGTATAGTATCATTGCTAATCTTGGTTCCCGGGAACCTTATTTACCGGGAACCAGGATGTTAAGGCATCAGCCGTAATCAGGAAAATAAGGATTATTAGCAAGGATACTATGCCTAACACTATCTCCCTGGACCAGGTCCCGCTTTTTCAGGGACTCGACGAGTCCCAGCTGAAAAGCCTGCGCAACATCAGCCAAAAACTGACCTATCAAAAAAACCAGGCCATATTCAGCCAGGACGATCCTGCAAAAGGATTTTATGTGGTACTCTCTGGACAAGTAAAAGTATACAAGCTCTCCCTGGAAGGAAAGGAGCAAGTGCTGCACATCTTCGGCAGCGGAGAGCCGGTGGGAGAAGTACCGGTCTTTGCCGGGGATACCTTTCCGGCCCACGCCCAGGCAATCTACAAATCCGAACTCTTGTTCTTCCCGCGCCAAAGGTTGCGGGAGCTGTTCCTGGAGGATCCCTCCCTGGCAATGAACATGCTTGCGGTCTTGTCCAGAAGACTGCGCACCTTTACCTCGATGATAGAGGACCTCTCCCTGAAGGAACTCCCCCAGAGACTGGCTGCGTATATACTCCACCTGATGGAGAAACAGGAAAACGACCGGGAAATAACCCTGGATGTGTCCAAGGGGATGCTCTCCAAAATCCTGGGGGCTTCCCAGGAGACATTGTCCCGGGTGTTCAAGCAAATGACCGATTCCGGATTGATCCAAATGGACAAAAAGACCATCCGGATACTGGACCCGGATGCCCTGGAGGATTTTGCAGAGGGGCTGCATTGATGATACAACAATACAAAGACTAATTATATTTTTATGCGACACATTAGATATTTTAAAATATTTTCTTTCTTTTTGTTTATCTTTACATTATTTTTCACTATCACGTATGAGCTAACTTACTCAAATGCCGATGAAAAAATAATTAACAAACTTATGAATAGTAATATAGCGATTGCACAGGACGATAGCAGTTGTTCCGAATATATTGGAAACGCTACATTAAATGAAATAAATGACAAACCCAAAAATTACGTAGATTATGATAATGGATTTATCGAAATAAAATTGCTTAATCTAGATTCTGACCAGACTGAAGGGTGGTATGTAAAAGTTTGTGAAGGGAAAAATAATATCACATGTCACGATTACGATCTCAGTAATGCAGACAAAAGTGATTCATACTTAGTAATAGAAGACACACAAGATTTATTATCCATTGCCGGAAATACAAAACAAGCTAGCGATGTCTCTTTAAGAGATGGTGACCACAAGTTTGTAGACTACTTATCCATTAGTGGATATAATGAGCAACACCCTGAATGTGATTTTGACTATGACACCGACGTTTCAGCTGGAAGTCAAAATGACGGTGTACATAGGATACCAAACGGTGATGGAGATTGGGAACCTTACAAAAAAACAAAGGACTCCGCAACTCCGAATGCAAATAATATCGGAGATGTCGAGCCAGGTGAATTCAATGTCTTTGAAAGCTCTACAGAGTATGGTAATTTTGAAGGCCCTATTTTCACCAAGATTGCAGGAAAAGAATTTCAACTTGATGTTAAACGGGATTTTTTCGAGACATATTTCAATTTCTCCGTGAATCTGGAATTAGTAAGACCTGGAACCGCAGAAAACTGTGCTGATTTAGAACTTATATATCCTTTGGGTTCTGCCCAGTTTGGCTGGTTTGAAACCCGTACCACTGCTTTTGGCCTTTCCTTCCCGGATGCTATAGGTGCGGCCCGGATACGTGTAAGATATGAAGGCTTTTGGGGTTTATCCCAAGGATGCAGCACCGACACCTTTACCATCCGTCCTGAATATCTGACCTTGGAGGCAAGGGACAATGATTGGGAAACTCCTGGAACAAATCGTATTTTAAACGGCGACAATAGCGATAGCTGTAAAGCCGCAGATGGAAATGAAAACTGTCACAAGGCAAGCAGTCCGTTCACTTTGCAAAGCAGCGCATATAATCATAATGGTAATGAAATTACTACAGGCTATACTAGCACTGCATCTCTAAACCAAACTCACTGGGAACCAAACGAGGGAACAAAAGGCGATCTAGACATTTCCGAGGGAATATCCTTCGACGGATCACAATTCAGCACAGACAATGCCACATACTCAGAAGTGGGCCTCATTGATCTGAATCTAAACGATGACGGTAGCTTCACACTTCAAAGCACGGACAGGGATAATAACCACTGTATCAAGGGGAGTTCAAGCAACACCCAAAACGATGAAGGGAAGTACGGATGCCAGACTGCAACACAGGAAGATGTGACTGTGGGTCGTTTTGTCCCGGATCATTTCCAGGTAGAAAATCCTCTTCTGGACCATAGGTCAAAATTGTTTGATTGTTCAGACATCTTTACTTATCTGGATGAACAATGGAGTTTGGAGTT
>CAJXKR010000272.1 GCA_913055815.1 uncultured Desulfohalobiaceae bacterium
GTCTCGTACAACCCTCTGGACTTTATGCCTACAAAACGGTTCTCAACCATGTCCACGCGGCCTATACCGTGCTTGCCACCCAATGCATTCAATTTCTTGATCAGTTGAGCAGGAGATAGATCCTCTCCGTTTACAGCCACCGGGTCCCCGTCCTTGAAATCCAGGGTTATTTCTTCCGGCTTATCCGGTGCCTTTTCAGGGGGAACACTCAAAAAGTAAGTCCCTGCTCCGGGTTCAAGCCAGGGATCCTCCAGTTCTTCGCCTTCAAAACTAAGGTGCAGGAGATTGCGGTCACAACTATAGGGAGTTCCCTCACCCCCGGGTACGGATATGCCATTTTTCCTGGCAAAATCCAAAAGATCGCTCCTGGAAACCAGGTCCCACTCCCTCCAGGGAGATACAACTTTCAAATCAGGTGCCAGCGCCATTATTGCCAGTTCAAACCTGACCTGGTCATTGCCCTTTCCGGTTGCGCCGTGGGCAATTGCATCCGCCCCCTCTTTTCTGGCAACTTCCACCAACTGCTTGGAAATCAGGGGACGGGCAAGGGAAGTACCTAGCAAATACCTGCCCTCGTAGATAGCAGCGGCCCTAAAGGCGGGAAAAACAAAATCCCGGGCAAACTCCTCTTGCAGGTCCTGTACATAACCGGCAGAGGCACCTGTAGCCAAGGCCTTGTCCTCGATTCCATCCAGCTCTTCCTCCTGGCCCAGATCCGCGGTCAGGGTGACCACTTCGCAATCGTAATTCTGCTGGATCCACTTCAATATCACTGAAGTATCCAAACCTCCGGAATAGGCGAGAATCACCTTGTTTATATCCGTCATATCCTTAAACTCCTATTTGTATTGCTGTTAAGTTCTTGGACCTTTGGACAAGATTTCAGTTGAGTGATTAAGCTATTTAGCAAGAAGTTAAGAAGATTCCATTCATAAGTTCGATCTTTTCTTGCTCAACAGCTTAAAGGCTTATGAGCTTGGAAGTCTCGACCACTAAATGGCGAGAACAACTCCTTTCATGTCAACTCCCATGCCCTGCCGGGCAAAACGAAGCATGGGCAATCTCGGCTACGAAGTAGCAAAAAAACCCTAACACCTAAAACCTTGGCAATCTCGACTACGAAGTAGCGAGAAAACTTTTTCATGTCAGACTTTTGTCATGAATTTTTCCAACAAGACTTTCTGCATATGTAGTCTGTTTTCAGCCTGATCCCAAACAATGCTTCTGGAACTCTCCAGCACCTCCTCGGTAATTTCCTCCCCCCTATGTGCGGGCAAACAATGCAGTACTTTCGCATGGGAAGGTGCATTCTCCAATAACTCCGAGTTTACCTGAAAAGGCATAAATTCCTGCTTTGTTGCTTCTTCCCTGTCCTGCCCCATGGAACTCCATACATCGGTATTTATATAATTTGCATCCCTTACAGCCTCCAAGGGATCTTGAGTCAGGGTTATCCTTGCCCCGTTGTCAAGAGCTTCTTGCAACACTTCACTATTGGGTTCGTACCCCTTGGGAGTTGCAATATATAGATTTATCCGGAAACGATTGGCCAGATTGATCCAGGAATTGGCCATATTATTACCATCACCGATCCAGGCGATTTTCAAGCTGAACAAATCAGGGCTGCGCTCAGATATGGTCAACAAATCACTCATTACCTGACAGGGATGGAACATGTCGGTCAAGGCGTTAAAAATCGGTATTTGAGCATATTGCGCCAACTCCTGCAGATTTTCCTGGGCATAGGTGCGTACAATCAAGGCGTGTCCATAACGGGCCAATACACGTGCAGTATCCTTGAGGGGCTCGCTTCTGCCCAATTGAGATTCCATAGGGGTCATAAATATGGAATTTCCCCCCAATTCCTTTATTGCCACCTCAAAAGACACCCTGGTCCGGGTAGAAGCCTTTTCAAAGATCATAATCAAGGACTTGTCCTTCAAAACCTCATTGAATCTCCGGTTTTTCTTGATCCGGACTCCCCTGTCCAGCATCTCCTGTATCTCTTGATAAGATAAATCCAAGATGCTCAGAAAATTGTTTTTTTGCATATCTATCACCCCGGGTAATTATTAATCGAAGGGAAAAATATAATCGGTTTTTTTTTCATGTAAAGTATATTTTTTAACACTACAGCGAAAGTTACTTTTTATATCCGTCATACCTGCGAAAGCAGGAATCTAGACAAAGAACTGGATTCCGGCCTTCGCCGGAATGACAAGAATGGTTGTAATTCAAAGTTTCGCTGTAGTGTTAAGCTGAAAGCTCAAAGCAAGAAAAAGAATAATGAGTAATTAGATCCTATTCCTAGCAGACAACGAAGCATGGGGAATCTCGTCAACGAATACTTTCCTTGCGAGGGGTATCTCGTCTCCGAAGGAGCGAGGGCAATCTCGTCTCCGAAGGAGCGAGAAAAATTCTTGTTCATACACCTAAAACCTAACACCTTAAAACCTTTTCATATCAAATCATGTTCAATAAAAAATATCCATTGGCTGGAACTGATCCGGGAACAATTCCAGAATCCGATCTATCGATTTTTCGGTTAAGTCGTCCATCTTTTCACCGTGGGGATAATCTGCCAAGTGCAATATGCCGTGGGAAAGTAAACGTATCATATGTTCTCCTGGGTTCTGGAAATACAGGAAAGCTTCCCTGAACAAAGCTTCACCCGATATAATAATGGATCCCAGAGAGTTGGAGTCTGGTACTGCAGGGGGAAAACTAAGGACATTAGTCGGACCGGGCAAACTGAGAAAATTGGCATTGAACTCAGCAATTTCCTTGTCGTCGGTCAATTTGATCTCCGGGCCGGAAGAGAGTTCAAAAAAACTCAGCAATTCCCTGACAATAATTTGGAGTTCGTTTCTACAAAAGGGGAATAAACAAAAATCCTGATTAGAATAAACAAGTTGCATTAATTATTTATTTTCCTCCTGTTCTTCGTAGGCCCGCACAATTTTTGCCACCAATTCGTTCCTTATCACGTCCTGGTTTTGAAATTCCACAAAACCTATTTCATCCAGATTGGCCAGTATTTCCCTTGCATGAATAAGCCCGGACTTTGAACCCCCGGGCAGGTCTATTTGGGTTATATCTCCGGTAACTACTGCCTTGGAACCTTCGCCTATCCTGGTTAAAAACATTTTCATCTGTTCCGGGGTGGTATTCTGGGCCTCGTCCAATATTATAAATGCGCTATTCAGGGTCCTGCCTCTCATGAATGCCAAGGGGGCGATCTCAATAGTTTCTGTTTCCAGCAGTTCCTGTACTTTCCTGAAATCCAGCATCTCGTTGAGCCCGTCATACAAGGGCCGCAAATAGGGATTTATCTTCTCCTGAATATCCCCGGGCAGAAAACCCAATTTTTCACCTGCTTCCAATGCAGGCCTGGTCAATATTATCTTTTTCACACTCCCTTGCAGTAAATAGGAAACCGCCAAGGCCACAGCCAGAAATGTCTTACCCGTACCTGCAGGTCCGATCCCAAAGACAAGCTCCCTCTCGCGTATGAATTGGATATATTCCCTTTGTCCCAGTGTTTTCGGGGAAAGAGTTTTTTTGGGGGATACTGCGAAAACAGACTCCGCAAACAAGGATTTCAAGTCAGCTCGAGGATTTTTCTTCAACAAGTCCAGGGCATGATCCATATCCTTTTGATGCAGTGAATGTCCAGCACGCAGCAATTCATAAACTTGAATAAGATAATTGCAAGCAACCTCCAGATACTTTTCATCCTCTGAAGTTAACACCAGTTTAGTTCCCCTGGTATTAACTTCCACACCCAATTTATTGCGCAACAAATCCAGATTCCTTTCCTGGGGACCAAAAAGTTCCCTGGCCAAATAAGTATCTTGAAATTCCAATTCTTTTTCTGATTTAGTAGATAAATTCATTACCCTGTCAGCTTACCTCCCAAGGTTATTTTGTTATGAACAAAATGTATATCATCTCCCTGAATATACCGGATCCGGAAAAACTACCCGCCAATATAGCTCATTTGCCCGGAACACAAGGAGTTTTGCGAATGATTGCTCTTGTACAATTCGTATCCCATGGGCTTTTTTTGCACAGCTTTCTGCATCACCTTCAAGAGATGCCCCTGCTTGCATTTGGGATTCCGCAATACTGAAAGCAAGTTGTATTCCTTGTCAGAAAAGAGGCAAGTCCTTAGCCGACCATGGGAAGTAATGCGAAAACGATTGCAAAACTCACAGAAATGATTCGACAAGGGAGAAATAACCCCTATCCTGCCAACACCCTGGGGCAAACTATACATCCTCGCCGGACC
>CAJXKR010000273.1 GCA_913055815.1 uncultured Desulfohalobiaceae bacterium
ACCTTCATATTGAGGTGTTTGGGGCCGTTCTGGTCCGCAGTGATAAAGGGGAGATTGATCTCAGTCTCCATGGTGCTGGAAAGTTCCTTCTTGGCATTTTCAGTAGCCTCTTTCATGCGCTGTAGAGCCATGCGGTCCTGGCTTATATCTATACCGCTCTCTCGCTTGAATTCTGCTACCAAGTCGTTCAGCAGTGCATCGTCAAAGTCTTCTCCACCCAGGAAGGTGTCTCCATGGGTTGCCTTGACTTCAACCACATTGTCACCCACTTCCAGAATGGAAATATCAAAGGTCCCTCCGCCCAAGTCGAATACTGCTATCTTCTCGTTGGTCTGCTTGTCCAGACCGTATGCCAAGGATGCCGCAGTGGGCTCGTTTATGATCCTTTTCACTTCCAATCCTGCGATTCTGCCAGCGTCCTTGGTTGCCTGGCGCTGATTGTCGTTAAAATACGCAGGGACTGTTATGACAGCTTCAGATACTTCTTCTCCCAAGTACTCTTCAGCATCCTTTTTCAATTTCTGCAAAATCATTCCGGATATCTCTGGGGGGCTGTACTTCTGATCATCTACTTCCACGTAGGCATCGTTCTTGGATCCCTTTACTATATTGTAGGGGCTCTTTTCTATCCATTTTTGTATTTCCGGTGCATCATAATCACGTCCCATCAGCCTCTTTATGGAATCTATGGTTTTCTCGGCATTGGTTACTGCCTGCCTCTTTGCCATTTCTCCCACAAGACGCTCTTTGTCGGTAAATGCAACTATTGAAGGAGTTGTCCTATTACCTTCCGGAGTGGTGATGCACTTATTCTCCTTGCCTTCCCTAAAGTACACGCAACTATTAGTAGTTCCGAGATCAATTCCGATTATCTTACTCATATCTCGTCCTCCTCCATATAAAATTCACTTTTAGTTATCATTTAATGTAATCTTTATTCAGGATTAGTAAAGGGGTTCTATCCAGAATTTTTTACATTTTTGCTCACAGTTACCTTTGCCGGCCGAACCAGCCTGTCCTTCAATTTGTATCCGGTCTGCATGATCTGGCATACCCGGCCGCTATCAATGTCTTCCCTGGGTTCCTCTGCCATTGCTTCGTGCCATTTGGGATCGAACTCCTCGCCCTCGCAGTCCTTGATCTGTTCCACCCCGTGTTTCTGCAGGGTCTCCAGGAAGACCTTCTTGGTCATATCCACACCCTCTACCAAGTCCTTGCAGGCCTCTATATCCCTGCCATGCTTCGATGCCAGCTCCAGGTTATCTATCACCGGAATAATATCCTGGAGCAGGGATTCGGTGGCAAACTTACATTGCTCTTGCTTTTCCTTTTCCATGCGCTTCTTGAAATTATCAGACTCTGCCTTGATGCGCATGACCTCTTTTTCTTGTTCCTGTTTTTCCGGGCACTCCGGGCAAAGCTTTTCCCTGGCCAATTCCCTCAACATCTCCGGATCTATATCAGGCATTTCCTCAGCATTACTGGAGGCGTCTTCTTCCTGAATATCCTCCGGATTGGAGGCATCCTGCTTATCCGCATCAGTGTCCTCGGCATTAATATATTCGGAATCTCCTTGGTATTTCTCTTTTTCAGTCATAATCTCCTCCTGCACTTGATTTTTTCCACCCGAGACTCATCCAAGTCCACAAGTAGCTGTAGGTGTATTTGAATTTAAAATCGATTTTCAAATATTTGTGTAAGCATTTTTGCTATATAGTCAACCATTGGAACCAATTTTGAATAATCCATATTTATAGGACCGATAGTACCTACTACCCCCACGGGCTTCCCTTTTACCGTATACGGGGAAGATATAAGCCCCCATTCTCCCAGCTGTGGACCATAGAATTCCGTGCCAAAAGAAATGCTAAGCCCTTCAGTATTGGTTATCTCCTCCAGGATTTCCAACAAATTGGATCTTTGCTCCATAAATTCCAACAATTCCTTCATGCCGGAAATATCGGATTTATCCAATCTTTCCAGAATATTCACAGTGCCTTCCAAAAATATTTCCCTCTCGTTCTGATGGTCAAAGGTCTCCCGTACCAGACTCATTGCCCTGGAATAGAGGTCGTTGAATTGGATCTCCGCCTGCTCCATCTCTTGCAGTATCTTTTGTTTTACTTGCACCAGATTTTCACCCTGGAATCTATCATTCAAATAGTTGCTGTACTTGACCAAGTCATCTGCGGTCACACTTTCATCCACCTGGATCAAATTATTTTGGACTATCCCTCCCTGAAATACCAAAATCGCAGTCACTAAACCCGGCCTTACCAACACGAATTCGATCTGATGCCAACGAGCGAAACTTATGCTGGGAGCAACAGCCATCCCCCATTGACTGGCCTGATTGGATATAAGCTTGGAAGTCTGCTCCAAGAGTTCCGAGAATTCCAAACCTGCTTGATTCAAATACCCGTCTATATTGTTCCTGATTTCCCGTGACAAAAGCCCCGGCCTCAAAATATTGTCCACGTAATAGCGGAAGGCCTTGTCCGTTGGTATTCGTCCTGCAGAAGTGTGAGGCTGAACCAAATACCCCTCCTCGGTCAGATCCGACATAATATTGCGCATACTTGCAGGACTCAAGTTTAATCCGGACTTCTTGGCCACATATCTGGAACCGATAGGCTGAGCATGATCAATGTATCCTTGTATTATGATGTTAAGGACGTCTTTTTCCCTGTCTTCCAATGACATAAAACTTTCTCCTGTTAAAGGACTTGATCCATACTCCTGCACAATCCAAATTAGTGCGGCCCGACCTATTTCCAGAGAACACAAATCAGTATTAGTAATATTTAGCACTCTTTTTACAAGAGTGTCAATCAATTAACAACAGCATAAATTAGTGTCAAGGTAAATGCCAGGGCGCAACAGGCTTGTAGGTTCGACGTTCGGGGTGCGAGGTTTATCAATACTTTTAATCAATAGCTGATCAGTTATCTGTTAATGCTTCCAAGTTCCCAGTTCACGGTTCAGCGTTGAAGAAATTGGTTATAGAGCTGGATAAGCATTCAGAGCAAAATTGGACTACCCGGCTGCGGATTAAATAAATCTAGGTTGTATCATTAGCTTAATATCAATTTTTTAAAATTAAGAATCGCTGGAAGGAAAATTAGAAAGGAGAGTCTTTCTGTCTTCTGTTTTCTGTCATCTGTGATCTAAAAGGGCGGGAACTCATCAAGAAGCCCCCGCCCTTGTAAAACTCTGGAAAAGGTTTACCACCCTATGGTCAGGTAGTCGTGTATGGAATCCGAAGCTATTCTACCGGCACCTGCTGCCAGGATTACAGTAGCCTGGCCGGTAACTATGTCTCCACCTGCCCAGACAGCTTTTTTCAAGGTCTTGCCGGTCTTCTCGTCCGCCACTATATAGCCGCGTTTAGTCGTTTCCAGGCCCTCGGTGGAACCTGTCAGCACGGGATTTGCCCCGGCACCGACTGCTACAATTGCCAAATCGCAATCCATGGTATATTCAGAGCCTTCCACCGGGACAGGCTTGCGCCTGCCGGACTCGTCCGGCTCTCCGAGCTCCATCTGCTGGCAATCCATGGATACCACCCTCCCGTTCTCGTCTCCCTTGAATCCCTTGGGAGAAGTCAAGAGATGGAATTCAATACCCTCTTCTTCACCGTGATGGATTTCATCCTCCCTGGCAGGCATTTCCTCCCTGGAACGACGATATACAATGCGCACCTTTTCAGCCCCCATACGCAGAGCCGTTCTGGCAGAATCCATGGCAACATTTCCCGCTCCCAGGACTACCACGTTCTTGCCCTGGGCGAGCGGGGTATCGTATTCCGGAAACCTGTAAGCCTTCATCAGGTTGGCTCGGGTCAAATATTCGTTGGCGGAATAGATACCCACCAGATTCTCTCCCGGAAGGTTCAAGAATGTGGGCAATCCTGCGCCAACTCCTACAAACACGGCATCAAATCCGCTCTCGAAAAGCTCGTCCACGGTAAATGTCTTTCCGACCACGTTGTTGCACTCGATTTTAACACCCAAACGCTCCAGGAAATTCAACTCGGAAGCAACTATTTCCTTGGGGAGCCTGAACTCGGGTATGCCGTAGACCAGGACGCCGCCACCCTTGTGAAAGGCCTCGTAAATGGTCACATCGTGTCCTTTTGTGATCAGGTCCCCTGCTACCGTAAGTCCTGCAGGCCCGGATCCTATCACTGCGACTTTCTTGCCGGTGGGTTCCTTCTTGGGAGGAAGCTCACCAGATCCGTAGTTC
>CAJXKR010000274.1 GCA_913055815.1 uncultured Desulfohalobiaceae bacterium
CCCGATTTCTTCATCTCCCTCAATTTATCCATTTCTCGGTGATAGGGCATAATAAGGTGGGTCTTGTTGCTGATCCTGACATCTTCCGGACCCACGTTCACCCCGGATTCCATGAGATGATCCAGTTCCTTGCAAAACACCTCCGGGTCCAGGACCACTCCGTTTCCTATAAGGCACTTTTTTCCGGGATGCAGAACCCCGGAAGGAATCAGGTGCAGTATCACCTTTTGGTCTCCAACCACAAGTGTATGCCCCGCGTTGTTGCCTCCCTGGAAACGCGCTATCACATCCGCTTGTTCGGTCAAAAGATCCACTATCTTGCCCTTGCCTTCATCACCCCATTGTGCACCGATTACCACACAATTGTTTGACATTTGTTTCTCCTTTTATTTGCCGTAAAAACACTCTTGCCCAGTCCAGTCCCCGACGCCCGCAATCCATATTAATTCCCAAGCCCTGACAGGCACAACGAATAATGAAAATCAGTTATCAGTAACTGTGACTGTAAAGATAAAAAAGAATATAAATTCAACCTGGAGGACGAGGTTCTTGTCTTTCTTAAACCAATTTTCTAATTCTCTAATTCTCTTTATGGATTGGGCTTTTGGTACTGGACTGAAGCGTATTTATTCCTGGTCATCCTTTTTCTGCCAAAAAGGAATAACCTTTCCCCGTTCCCCGGGTTGCTTGTTTTCCGAGGAGCCACCGTTTTCTGTTTCCGATCCGTTCTCTGCTGACTCATCTTCACTTTCCTGGGACCAGGGAGTTTCCAACTCCGACCATTTGGTATTGAAAAGTTGATTTTTCCAGCGCAGCGCCTGAATCATGCTCAGTATCAGGGCCGCTTCCTCCCATCTTTTCGTGGGTTCGAATTCCTTGACAATATCATGGTATTTTTCCCACAATCCAGTCAGGGAAGCTTCGTCAAAACTATTCAATTGTTCTGCTATCTTTTTTAAGGAATTTTCCAAATCATCCCCCCGCCTTGAGAGTTATATATTTTAAGCTACCAGCTGAAAAAATTTATACACAATTTCAGCACGGTGAGTTTTCGTTCAAGCACTGGCACTACAGCTAAAGTTTCTTTTTACATCCGTCATTCCTGCAAAAGCAGGGATCCAGAAACAAATCCAACCATTTTTAAAAGAGCTGGAAAAAAACTAGATTCCGGCTCAAAGCCTGCCCCGTAATCCGATACAGGGGCCGGAATGGCAAGGATGATTGTAATTTAAAGTTACGCTGTAGCATTAGTTATCTGTAAATTATTGATTAATAAAGGTTTAGCATTCACTCTCAACATGATTTACTTTTACAGTAATTTTAAAGTTGAAGGATTTCACCGGAACTGTTAATAAGTTCACTTTCCATGATTTGCTAGTTATTATTAAAAGATTAAATCCAAGGAGTCAATCCATGAGTAAGTTGAAAAAAATGTATCAAAGTATGCAAGAAGATCCTTTTCCGGGGGAAATACATTTTACAATCGGGGACCGGGAACTTATTTACAAAAAGAAGACCTGGAACATCCAGGATACTGAAAAAGGCTTGAGGTACGGTGAAAATCCGGATCAACCCTCGGCACTCTACGAATTAAGACAGGGTGATCTGGAACTGGGTGGAGTAACTTTCAGGGGACCAAATCACAAACTCCTTTCTGGCATAAAAAGCGAAGACATGTTGCAATCCGGCAAACATCCGGGCAAAATCAATTTGACTGACGTGGACAACGGTATCAACATACTGCAATACCTGACCAAGAAGCCTGCTGCGGTTATCTTGAAACACAACAATCCCTGCGGGGCTTCCTGGACTCAAGAGGGAATTTACGAAGCCATAAAGAACGCCTATTTCAGTGACCGTATCGCCGCATTCGGTGGCACTCTGGTGGTCAACACCCCCGTGACGCGCGAGGCAGCCGAATTCATCAACAATTACTATTTCGAGGTTGTAGCTGCCCCGGATTTCGAACCAGGCAGCCTGGACATCCTGGCGAAAAGAAAAAACCTGAGGATCTTACAAATCACTCGCCTGTCCAGCCTGGAAGAAATCGTCAACATGCCGTATCTGGACATAAAGAGCCTGATAGACGGTGGAATGATCGCTCAGTTCTCCTTTCGGAACAAAATCCTGGAGCCCGAAGATTTTCTTCCAGCCCAGGCCGAAAAGGAGGAGCAAACCGTAACAGCTCGCGCCCCTACCGAGCAGGAGGCAGAGGACCTGGTATTCGCCTGGGCCGTGGAGGCCGGAGTAACCTCAAATTCGGTGATATTTGCCCGCAATGGCACCACCGTGGGTATAGGCACCGGTGAACAAGACAGGGTGGGATGTGTGGACCTTACTATACACAAGACCTATACCAAGTACGCGGATCAACTGACCTACTCCGAAACCTCACTCTCGCTTTACGACTTGAGGGCACGAGCCAGAACAGAGCAGGAATACGCTGATATACTGCGGAAAATAGAACAAAACTCCCAGAAGGACAGAGGTGGTTTGCCAGGATCAGTCATGGTGTCGGACGGCTTCTTCCCCTTCCGGGACGGGGTGGACCTGGCAATCGACCAGGGCATAACCGCTATAGCCCAGCCCGGTGGCTCAATGAGCGATTTCGAGGTGATCCAGGCTGTCAACGAGGCGGAGCCCCAGGCCGCCATGGTATTTACCGCTCAAAGGTCATTTAAGCACTAATAAACACGAAGCAACCCTTCACAGGGTTGGGGTCTCCGGTTCACGGCGGCCCCGTGAACGGTTAAAACAAAAATATGATAGAAAAACATCCCCGGCAAATAGATCAGGGTTGCATTGTAGAGTACCTTCAGGATAACCAGACAGTTATTGGATGTGCGATTGAAACTGCCCAAAAACACTTTCGCCTGCTGAACATCAACAAGAGAGTCTTGAAACTGCCTGTATCCAGGGTACTACCCTGGGAGGGCCCCGTGGTCCGGGACAAGGAGTCCAGGGAAAGCATCCTGCAAGCAATTATCCGGCACGACAGGTACAGGACCAGCCTGGTGCAGCAACTGGACCCCCAGGAAATCTGGGAGTTGTTGCAGGGAGAGCTGAGCGAGGGGAGTATCGACTGGATTGCGACCTTGATCTGGAATGAACCGGACATAGACAGTAAAGCCGCATTGGGCAGAGCACTGCTCTGCTACCAGATGCACTTTAAATTTGTCCCTCCCAACTTTGTTATTTACGATTGGGATACAGTGCAGGAAAAGAAACTACAAGAGGAAGCCAAGAGAAAAGAGGCAAACCTGATAAGTTACGGTCAGGAATTTTTAAAGGCACTCTGGGACAAATACTACAAGGGTGGTCAAATACAACCTCCCAGCCTTTCCCGGGATATAGAATCCGAGTTAAAGGAGCTGCTTTTAAAAGGGGTCGCTGAACCTGAAAACGCTGAATTCCAAAGATTATGGAAACAGTTGAGTAAGCACCTCCCCCCGCAGGAACACCTCCCCCTCATCCTCTGTCAATTGTGGGGAGTTTTGCCTCCGCACTACAATTACCTCCTGGACCAGGCTGAATATATTTGGGGAGACGATTGGACCGAACAATTCCAGGAGGAAATATCCAGGCATCAAGACGAGATATCCAGGATGCAAAGACAGAAGGAACCCGAGGACCTGTCTTTGGTCAGTGTTGATTCTGCTACTACTACCGACATAGACGACGCCTTTGCCTTGGAGAGTACTTCCTCAGGTTACAGGGTTTATCTGGCCTTTGCCTGCCCTTCGCTTGTCTGGGATTTCAACTCCGATCTGAACAGGGTGGTAGCTTCCCGCTGCAGCAGCCTGTATTTACCCGAAGGCACAACCCATATGCTGCCGGAAACACTTAGTTCAGGGTTGTACAGCCTGCATGCGCAGGAAAACAAGCCAGTGCTTTTGCTGGATATCAGCCTGGATTCAGATGCAAATATCGAAAATATCGACCCCAGGATTACCTGGACCAAAATAGAACAAAACCTCACTTACCCCCAAATAGAGGAAATACTCCAGCAGGAATCCCACCCCTTTTACAACTTGGCCCTGGGTCTTGCCCGGAAGCTGAAACAAAAAAGGCTGGACAACGGAGCGGTTATCTTCGAACAAAATGAGCCCCTGGTGAAGATATTCCCCTTGCAAGACTCCAGCAATGATGTGGAAGTGGTGTTAAAAGAGCCTAGCAGCAATCCCGGGGCCCAACTTATCGTGAG
>CAJXKR010000275.1 GCA_913055815.1 uncultured Desulfohalobiaceae bacterium
CTTCCTATGAGCAGTGTAGGAGATATCCAAACTATACCTGGTGAACTTTTCGCCAAGTTTCAGACAAGCTTTTATTCCGACCCCGTGGATGCAGTGTTTAAGGGGTTGGGGGTGGAATAGTTCGTGTTGTTATCAACTCCGGTGGTCAGAGGTTGATTCGGACCAG
Organism: uncultured Desulfohalobiaceae bacterium; assembly: GCA_913055815.1. Lineage (GTDB taxonomy): Bacteria > Desulfobacterota > Desulfovibrionia > Desulfovibrionales > Desulfothermaceae > CAJXKR01. Next base: position 167 of record CAJXKR010000275.1, read on the forward strand.
GTGCATTGAACTGCTTTCAGAAGTGACATAGTTGTAGCCCTTTTGTACGGTCCGCAGGTGGATGACGGCACGGCATTCGAGATTGGCTGGTTCTATGCAACCAAGCCCAAAAATCCCATTGCCGGAGTAAGATCTGATGTCAGGTTTGGCGGGGGGATGCCCTACGCTAAGATCATTGCCATGCTGGAGGACACGGTAAAAGAAGTTTCTGGACGTTTTTTTGTTGATATGGAGGACGTGCTCAGTTCGTTGAATGAACTCGTTCGATTGCTTCCTTGAGGTCCTTAACAAAGCATTTTCAATTTTTAATTTTTCACCTGTAATTTACAATAACGAAGATTTTGCAATAGTATGTGAGGATTAGGTTTTCTTATGGGGAGGTATCCCACAGGATCTGGACTACTGAATTAAGTGGCAAGAAGGCTTGCTTGATTTTAAGTCCAACACTTTGTTAAACTGTTAATAAATTGGGGTTGTCAAAATTTGGTATCTCACTTAAAAAGCAATTATATACAAATTTTGCATATGAACAGCACTCAGATTATTTTCTGGAACTGAATGAATGACATCAAAGATATTGGGAAAGTTTCTAGAATGATGATCGGTGAATTTCATATGCTATTGTCACAAAATTCAATTGGATTTATATAACAAGCTGAAATAGTGAAATAAGTTGTCAAGTGAATTTGCAATACTTTGTCAATCCATCGAAAGCTGGAGACTCTTTCTCCGTCATTCCCGCGAAGGCGGGAAGCTAGACCTCTTTCCATCCTCAGAATAGGGCAGGAGACTGGATTCCCCGGACAAGCCGGGGAATGACAAAGAAGGCCATAACAGCCAAACACTCTAATCTTATTGATGTTGATCGCAACTCAATCTTCAGAAAAAGAGAATATTATGACCTCAAGATTAAATCCTCATCATCGTGACACCTCTCTTTACGATGAATTAAATGAACTAATGTTAACCCTGGATCTTAATTTACGAATCCAGTGGGCTAATCAGAAGGCAGGAAACTTAATAAACGAGGATCCGAAAAACTTGGTGGGACAATATTGCTATCGGGTTACAAGGGGACGTGAAACACCCTGTGGAGATTGTCCCGTTCTGATGACCATACAAACCGGGGAAAGTCAGGAAATAGAAAAGAGTTCCCCCGACGGTAGACCCCATTTAATAAAGAGCTATCCGTTGCGCTCACCAGAAGGAATATTGGAGGGGGTTGCCGAAGTGGCCCTGGATATTTCCGAGCAAAAGCAGGCTGAAGAACAAAATCGATTTCTAAGCACAATATTGGAAAACACCTATGATTCTGTTGTGGTAGTAGACAATAACTTTCGGATCACCTACGTCAACAAGAAAGCAGAAGAATTGTTCGGCTATAAGATAGAGGAAATTCAAGGAGATGATCCATCCATATTCAGTGTCAACTCAGATATAGAAGAAATACAGTACAAATTATTTGAGGGGAATACGTACATCAATGAAGTATTAAGAAAAAGAAAAGACGGCTCAATTTTTGTGTGTGATCTTAGAAGCTTCCCTCTATTGAGAGATGATGGAACAGCCTATGCTTATGTGGGGATTCACAGAGATATCACTGATAGCAGACGTGCAGAAGAGGAACGAGATAGGGCAATAGAACAGCAACAAATACTGCTGGATAATATCCAGACACATATTTGGTATTTGATAGACGAGCGAACTTACGGGGCAGTAAACAAGGCTCATGCGGAATTTCAAGGCCTAGTACAGGAAGATATGGCTTTCAGGGATCTGTATGATGTTTTTCACGCAGATGTAGCGGAAATTTGTCGTCTGAGCAATATCGAGGTCTTTAAAAAAGGAAAACCAGTGCTTACAGAAGAATGGTTGCAGCATGCATCTGGCGAATGGAGACTTTTTTCTATCTTGAAGACTCCTAAATTGAGAACCGATGGCACAGTAGAGTATGTGGTCTGCTCAGCAGAAGATATCACTGAGCGCAAGAGACTCGAACAGGAGCTAAGAGAGCAGAATAATCTTTTAGAGAGCATCATAAATGGAATTCCGGACATACTAGCTATTCAATATCCAGATCACAGCATAGATCGCTACAACTTGGCCGGCTACCAGCTTTTGAACATGTCTCCCGAGGAAGTACGCAATAAAAAGTGTTTTCAACTTATAGGGCGAAATAGGGAATGTGAGCCATGCGCCACTAGAGAAGCCCTGGGCACAAAAAAAATGGTTCAGTTGGAAAAATATGTTCCGGAACTGGGAATGTATTTGGATTGCCGCAGCATACCCATACTGGATGAACATGGAGAGGTGGCCAAGATTGTGGAGCAGTTGCGTGATATAACCAATCAAAAGCGGACCGAGGAAGCCCTACGGCAATCAGAGAACTACTACCGCTCGATTTTTGAGACTTCAGGCTCGGCAATGTTTATTCTTGAACAGGATACCACTATTTCTCATGCCAATTCTAACTTTGAAGAATTATCAGGTTATTCCAGAAAAGAAGTGGAGGGCAAAAAATCCTGGACCGAATTCGTGCATCCCGACGATGTTGCCTGGATGAAAGAATACCACTTTTCAAGAAGGCAGGATCCTGGTGTAGTACCCCAAAACTATGAGTTCCGTTTTATTGATCGCCATGGTGAGGTGCACCAAGGCTTTTTGACTATAGATATGATTCCAGAAACCACAAAGAGTGTTGTTTCTCTAATAGATATTACAGAGCGGAAACAAACTGAAGAAGCCTTAAGGCAAAGTGAAAAGAGGCTGTCTGATATCATAGAATTTTTGCCTGATGCCACATTGGCAATTGACAGGGAAAAACGCGTTATTATTTGGAACAAAGCTATAGAAGAAATGACGGGTGTACCGGCCTCTGAGATGCTCGGCAAGGGAGAATACGTTTATACAATTCCTTTTTACGGAAAAGCACGGCCACAACTTATGGACCTTGTCTTTGAGGACACAAAAAAGGTCGAATCTTTATATCCCGCAATTACTCGGCAAGGGAATACGCTTTTGGCTGAAGTGTTCTGTGATGCACTTTATGGTAATACTGGCGCATGGATTTTTGCCAAAGCCTCACCTCTGCATGATATAAAAGGGAATGTTGTAGGAGCAATTGAGGTGATCCGTGACATCACCGACCGCAAGCAGACCGAACAGGCTTTACTTCAAGCTAAGGAGCAAGCAGAAACTGCCAATAGAGCCAAGTCAGAATTCTTGGCCAACATGAGCCACGAAATTCGAACTCCCATAAATGGGATTATGGGAATGCTCCAATTATTGCAGTATTCCGATTTGAATGTAGATCAACAAAGATATGTGGAAATTGGGTTGGAATCCGCAGAGCGGCTCAACAGGCTTTTAACGGACATCCTTGATCTTTCCAAGGTAGAAGCAAATAAGCTCGTAATCAAGGAGGAGGAATTCATACTTGTCAATTTAATACAATCGACAAGAGATATTTTTAAACAACTCACTCAAAAAAATCAAAACGAAGTAAGTATAAATGTGGAAGATAACATCCCGGAACAACTCATCGGGGATAGTACTCGTTTGAATCAAATCCTGTTCAACTTGGTGGGCAATGCAAATAAATATACCCAAGATGGACAGATAGAATTGGAAGTTACTCTTCTGTCGATCCCACAGGTTGATAAATGTAGGTTGCTGTTTGTTATTGCAGATAATGGACCGGGCATTTCAGAAGAGAGGATAAATAAAATATTTGATGTTTTTACTCAGGGCAGTGATTCTTCCTCATATACACGAGAATTCGAAGGAGCAGGCCTGGGACTTCCCCTAGTCAAAAGACTGGTGGATTTGATGAACGGCAGTATTTCTATATCCAGCAAGGAAGGAGAAGGGACTTCAGTTTATGTCAGTCTACCATTTAGGATTCCGGAATCTCTGCAGTACGATACAATTGGTCTTCAATTCCAGAAACAGGAAAACAAAATAATGGATTCGAAGGTGCTCCTAGTGGACGATGACGAGACAACTCAATTGTATATTCGAACT
>CAJXKR010000276.1 GCA_913055815.1 uncultured Desulfohalobiaceae bacterium
TTGGAAAAGGCAAAACAAATGATCGACTTCGAACTGGAACTACAAGAGGAACAAACATAATACCCCGAGGGCCGCACAGCTTGATTTACAGCTTTTCGAACTCGTAACCCAGCAGGGAAATGACATGGTGGTATTTGTCCATTATTTCCTCCCTGCTGTTGCCAGGAACATCGATGATGCAGTATCTATAGCTGTCCGGATTGTGCTTGTAGTCCGAGAGCCAGGTATGTTCGTACACCAGGTTTCTTATCAATACTTCGGGATAAATGAGCTTGATTTCTTCGTAATCGCTCTGTAGAGGTGTCCTCTTGATATACTTATCCTGGAAAGAATGCAACTCGAAGTTGTAACAACAGGAAAATTCCGGATCATCCATGGTAAAGAACGGCCTTTCTCCCACAGCTACATCGCAGAGCAGGTGCAGGGGATCGGTTCCGGTCACTGCTTGAATAGTCTTGGCAAATTGAAAAGCTATCCTGCTGTTCACTTCGATAACATAAAATTTTTCCCTCTCTTGATCCACCCTCAACTCTATATTGAAAAAGCTGTTCTCTATCCCCAGAGCGGGTACAAGCTGGGAAATGGTGTCCAGGATCTTATTCTCCAATCCCGAAGTAAACTTGTACGGGAACTCGTGATGACTGAAACTGTTGGATTCCTGGAAGAAAACCGCCTTGGTTATTCCAAAACACTGTACTTCACCGTTGCATATAAATCCGTCCACTGTAACCTGTTCACCGGAAATCAATCCTTCGCACAAGAACTGGTTGCAGGCCTCGATATTATACTGAAGATAATTCGGGCAGTAAAAATCCAGGGCTTCAAAGAAATACTCGTTTTGTTTGACTATCTCCTGGGATTCCCAGGTAACGAAGTACTGCATTTCTTCCGGGGTAGCGATAACATGAGAACCGAAAGATATGTTTGCCCTAACAGGTTTTATAAAGAAATAGCCTGAAAACTGTTCCGGATTTTTGAAATAATCCAGGTCCAAACAGAACTCCGGGATATGCTCCGGAAGATATCTGGATTGAATCATCCTGCTCAAATATTTGTGCTGGCAATTGATAATGCTCTCCACAGACGCAAAGATTTTCCCGGTCAATTCACTTATGATTGCAGCAAAAACTGCGGAGGAATCGTGTGTTCCCACTATTCCATCGTACATTTCCGGATACTGGTTGATAAGATTTACGGTATGTTCCAGATAAGCCCTCACTCCATAATCAAAGATCTTTTCAGTACTTTCAATCGTAACTGAATATTTGTGGAAATCCACAAAACTCTTTTCCACAATATCTATGTCACTCGAGTCGCAGAGAAAAAGTATTTTCATTGCATCTCTATTATCCATTTAATCCCATCCCACTTTGTGTTGTCCATTGTTCCCGATCTATTTTTCCTGTTACCACTTCTCCCTGCTTTAACACCATATGGATATTGTTAACTTCGGCAAGGCAATGAATATCCTCCAGGGGATTCTTGTCCAGTACCAAACAATCCGCAAACTTCCCCCTTTCAAGGGATCCGATCTCGGAATCCAAATCCAGCGCCTCTGCAGCCGTCCTGGTGGTGGCCAGGATCGCGTCCATCTCGCTCATCAATCCTTTTTCCACATATTGCACCAACTCGGTGCAATTCTTGCCGTGGAAATTGTAGGGGGTTCCTGCGTCCGTACCCATAATAACCTTGACCCCCATCTCTATTGCCCTAGCCAGGTTTTCCACCCTTATCTTGGCTACTTCTTCCGCCTTTTCAAACATGAACTGTGGTATCCCGTTGCGGTGGGCTGAATTGATCATCCAGAAATTGGAACTCAAGGTGCTGCTCAAGTATACATTATTGTCTACCATCATTCTGAGGGCTTCCTCGTCTGCCAGGGTACCGTGCTCTATAGTCCTCACACCTGCATTTATCGCATTCTTTATTCCCTCTGCTCCGTGGGCGTGGGCGGCTGTATGCTTACCCATTTTTTCCCCCTCCTCCACCACTGCCCGGATCTCTTCAGTGTCCAAATGCGGTGCACCCGGAGTACCACCGGGATTCATAATAGCACCGGTAGCCATAACTTTCAGTAAATCCGCACCCTCTTTCAATTGTTCCCTGGCTGCCCTCCTGTTCTCGTCCACTCCGTCAGCCTCTCTGTACAGCCCTTGAAAATATTCGTTACCGGCTGTCATCATGCATATAATTTTTCCACTGGCCAGGATCCTGGGACCTATCATCAAGCCTTCCTCTATAGCATTCCTAACCGCTATATCTATATAATTCGCGGAACCGGCATTTCTGACAGTAGTAATACCGGTCTTGACAGTATTGCTCATTTCCCTGGATGCCCTGATAGCTCTAAACTTGTCCTCTACCAGGCTTTCGTGATAAGTATCAGACATACCGTGCATATCCAAGTGGATATGAGTATCTATTAATCCTGGCAAGATAAATTTACCCTTCAAATTGTAACAGGTGGCATCACCGGGAATGTCAATTTCGCTTGCAGGACCAATTGCCTGAATCACTCCATCTTTTACAACCAGGGTACCTTCCTGGATTGTTCCCTGGTTACAATCTATTATAGTCGCTTCTTGCAAAACCTTGGTCAAACTTTCCTCCTAACTGGGTAGTTGTATCCATATAATCGTACACGATTGCAAGCTGTTAAATTACTAATCCAGGAATAAGCCTAAAAGTACCGCAACTTGTAACCGTGAACGCTAAAACCGTTTAACTATTTAAAATACATGCACTTATTCCCGGACCATGTCCATGTTCCCTCTGGAATCAAAAAAAACTTACTGCACAGGATACAAAAAATTTTTATAATAGCAATCCAAATCTCTTATTGACTTGAAACTTAAATCACTTCCTTCTCTTCCAGATCTGCATCTCCTGCATTTTTTCACTCCTCTCCCTGGCCAGGGATCGGGCAATAAGGGCTGCCCCCTTCTTATAACCCCATTTCTCCTTGTACTCGGCAGGAGTTAAATCATGAGTCGAAAGATGGCGTTTACTCAATACCTTAAAGGTCTTACCGCATTCCAGACATACAACCGACTTCTCCCTTACAGCTTTTTTCGGATCCACTGGTGGAACTTGTTCCTTGGGTTGTTCCTCTTTTTTTGCAGCTTCTTCACCTTGGGACAAGGTTTTAATACTCTCTGCCAGAGATTTCACCATAGATGCAATTTCTTCTTCTGTCATATTCCTAACACTTGCTTGGGCTTTAACTATTTCCAAAGCTTCTTTAATATATTCTTCCATTATTTTTCCTCCCAATAAATGCAGATTCAAATTTTTATCAGCCAACAAAGGCAATAGATAGATCACGATAGGAAACTATATAAAAAATGTATCAATTTGATAATAGTAATTATTGATTAACATAATTAGTATACAACCTATCTGTCAAGAACTGACCATTAATTCATAATTTTATTAACACTCGAAAATTATTTAAAAATACAAATAGATGTTTTTTTTGATTTGAATTAATTAAGAGAGTAGTTATCTAATTGACTAGGATAATATTGTAATATAATTTTGCAGATAGAGAAAAAACTTGTTTAATCTGGATTCACATAACTGTTTTTATGACATCTTCGAACTTCGAGGCATTTTTTTACAGGTTGAGTTCTGCAACCCCTATCAAAACCCAGGTCCAACTGGCGAATGAGCTTAATGTGGGAAGAGCGGCCATATCGTTGGCCAAACAAAAAGACACCATCCCCTCTAAATGGATACTTAAATTGTCCCAAAAATACGGGATCGATTCAGAATGGCTATATTCCGGGTCAAACACTTCCAATCAGCAACAGTTATCAACCAAAAGCGCAGGAGAATACTTCAATATTCCCAAAATAGATTCCAAACTGGATAAAAACGGAACTATCCGGATTGATAAACGAAAGCCACTCAACCTGCAAATGCTGACTAGCTGCGAAGACACTATCGAAGTATCCGGTGGCCAGGTTTATCTGCAAATGCAAGGTCCGAGCATGGAACCGGAAATAAAAAACAGGGACTATATTATCATTGACCAAGAGTTAACAGAAATATATGCTGGACATATGTACGCGATTGCTATGGATGGTCAAATATTGATCCGTCGTATAGAAAAGGGGCCGGAGGTCACCATACTGCAATCTGAAAACAGTATGATATCTTCGTTTCAAATCCAGGACAAG
>CAJXKR010000277.1 GCA_913055815.1 uncultured Desulfohalobiaceae bacterium
GTAAGACTGGACGGGGAAATGCAGAGAGTAAAGTTCAAGTCCCTGGAAAGTGAGGATTTAAAAAAGATGCTCTACGAGATCACCCCTGAACCCAAGATAAAGGAGTTCGAAGAGCATGGGGATGTTGACTTTTCCTATGAACTTGCCCAAGTTGGAAGATACCGTGTGAATTTTTTCAATCAGCGCAGGGGAGTGGGGGCGGTATTCAGGGAAATTCCGCAGAAAATATTGACAGTGGATGATTTGGGATTGCCCCCTATTTTAAAGAGTATGGCCACCTTGCCCAAGGGCTTGGTATTGGTAACCGGCCCCACTGGAAGCGGAAAATCCACGACTTTGGCCGCCTTGGTGGATTATGCAAATAGAAACAGAAAAGAACATATCCTGACCATTGAAGATCCGATTGAGTTTGTGCATGAATCTATAAATTGCCTGGTAAACCAACGGGAAGTCGGAAGGGATACCCTGAGCTTCAAGGCTGCCTTGAGAGGCGCCCTACGTGAAGACCCGGATATTATACTGGTAGGCGAGTTGAGGGACCTGGAAACTATCGAGCTTGCTTTGGAAGCTGCCGAGACAGGGCATTTGGTGTTCGGCACCTTGCATACCATTTCTGCTGCCAAAACTATTGACAGGATAATAGAAGTATTTCCCGCAGATCAACAAAGCCAGATCAGATCCGGGCTCTCGGATTCCCTTAGGGCAGTGGTGGCTCAGAACCTGTTCAAGAGGATGGATAAAAAGGGCAGGATAGCTGCATTGGAAATTTTGATCGCCAATCCGGCTGTAAGGAATTTGATCCGGGAAAACAAGATCTTTCAAATAAATTCCACCATTGAAACCGGTAAAAAGTACGGAATGCAGGCCTTGGATGATGCAATCATGAATCTGTTGAAGGACAATATAATAAGTCCATCCCAGGCTTACAACAATGCGGCGGACAAGAATAAATTCAAGGAATTCCTTGATGAACAACCCGAAGATTTTACCGAGGTATAGGTATGTTAAAGGCTCAATTCGATCATATGATTGGACAGATTTTATCCTGGTCGGAACGAATGTCAGATATTTTGTTCACGGTTGGTAAACCGGTTCAGGCTGAAATAGATGGTGAACTCCAAGACATTCCGCTTAAGCCGGATCTGGGAAGACTTATTCCCTGGCATGTCGAGTGTATTGCTGCCTGTTTGATGGGGAAGAACTTGAATTTGTACAAGGGCTTGGTTCAAACCGGGTCCTGTGATTTATCCTACGAGTTGAGAGGGAAAGGACGTTTCAGGGTGAATATTTTCAGCCAAAAAGGTTCCCTTGCTGTTGTAATGCGTAAACTGCCCACTGATATCCCCTCGGTTGGACAGCTGCAACTTCCGGAGATTTTCCGTGAAATGGCCAAGGAAATGTATGGACTGATTCTGGTAACCGGTGCTACCGGCTCCGGGAAATCGACCTCCCTGGCTGCTTTGATAAATTCTATCAATACTTCCTATAGTAAACATATACTTACCCTGGAAGATCCCATTGAATTTGTTCATGGCCATGAGAAAGGGATTGTAAATCAGCGCGAACTGGGCATGGATTTTGACAAGTTTGCCACCGGACTCAGGGCCGCCTTGAGGCAAGCACCTCAAGTTATATTGGTGGGTGAAATCAGGGACCGGGAAACTATAAACATTGCACTTGAAGCCGCGGAAACCGGACATTTGGTTCTAGGGACCCTGCATACATCGGATACTTCTCAAACTATAAACCGGATCATTGGTATGTACGAGTCTAACGAGGAGAGACAGATCAGAGGCAGGTTGGCAGAGAGTCTGAAGTATATTGTTTCCCAAAGGCTGATGCCCGCGATAGGAGGGGGTAGAGTTGCTGCATTCGAGATTATGAGCAAGAATATTCGGATAAGGGAGTTGATCCTGAATGGCGAGGATGTGGACAGGAATTTTTATAATGTTCTGGAAGACGGAAGTAGTTACGGAATGATCACGTTCGACCATTATCTGTTGGACTTGTTCAAAAAAGAGCTTGTCACGGAAGAGATTGCAATGCTGAACGGTTCTGACAAATCCAAACTGGGCAAAATGATAGACAAGGTTAAAGCGGAAAGGGGTGAGAGAGTGACAGATATTGAAGGTCTGGAACTGGATGAAAATTATGAACAGAGGAACTTGTTGTAGTTTGGGTATACTTGCCCTTCACTGTTTGGTATCTGGCCGTTAAAATACTTTTCTCAACCTTTAAAAAATTCGAGGTGCTTTATGATCTGCTGTCTCTTTGATATATTTTTTGCACTGATATAGATACTGTACAGTTCCAGATCCTGTGTTCGAAGTAATCAAATATAAATTGTGCAACTTTAATAGGTTAAGGCATAAAACTACAAGTCTAGGAGTTAAACGCAATGTAAAATTAAAAGTTTTATATTGGCCTTGATTGTACTTAATTTCCTGTAAGATAATATGTCGTTTTGACTTAAAAACTTCGAACCTCGAACTTTTTTTGATAGATAGAGTAAGAAAAAACTGTAAGCATACGGAGGGAAAATGCAACTTACTTGCGAGCACTGCAGTAAATCTTTTGATTTGCCCGAACACAAGGTCCCCGGGGGACAAAAATTGCGCTTTGCCTGTCCGGCATGCGGTGAAAAGAATGTAGTAAACTTAAAGCAAGGTTCGGATAACTCCAATAAGGATTCAAAGGAAAAGAAACAAAGCCCAGAAGTAGACTCCTCCAAATTCGAGATCACAATTGAACCTGATATGTATCCTCCGGGTTCGGAAGTCGCTTTTATTTTTGTTTACGATAGTGTTTGGGAAGAAAGGGCCAAACAGCATTGGGAGGCTAAAGGCTATTATGTATCCTTGGCAGAGGACAAGAACGAAGCAGTCCAGAAAATTGCCCTGAATAAATATTCAATAATCCTGATAGAGGATGTTCCGGAAAATAAACCCTTGCTCCAAGAGATTGCAAATTGGCCTGGAGACAAGAGAAGGGAGATAAACTGTATAATAGTGGGAGGACACGCCGAGAGCTTTGATCCTCAACAAGCCTTTATAAATGGGGTTAACAGTTATATTAATATTGAACAAAGAGACAATATAGAAGAGCTTTTGAACAATTGCCAGGAAAATTACAGAATTTTTCTTGAACCATGGAAATTGGCTGAAACTGAAGAAGCCTGATCTTCAATCGGGGAAAGGCTGTCAAATCGTGATTTCTGGGTTGTGAGTAGTCAGTTGTGAATTGAAGGTCTAAGTGTTCGGGAATATAGATCACAATATACTAAGATGGATATAGATTAGATTCCTGAATTCCCTAAAAAATAACCCTTGTTTAAAGGGCTGAGAAATTAGTTTTGACCAAACATATGTTAAGTAGAATAATATTGATCCTGCTCTTGGCACTGAATTGTTTTTTGCTGTATCAGTTTGGTTGGGGAGAAAACAGCCTGAGTCGATATGTGGAACTCCAAGAGCAAAAGACAGAATTAAGAACAAAGCTTGAAAGGTTTAAACAGGAAAATTTGGCATTGAGTAGACAGATTCGCAATCTTAAGAACAATACCAGGTACCTGAAAAGAGTAATCAGAAGTAAAATGAATATGCTGCGTTCCAATGAAGTGATTTATTTGGTAACAAACTCTACCAATGCTTCTAGGTAGTTTTCCTCTGGAAACTGCCAGATTGAAGTTTGACTACGTCGATCTTTAAAATTATACATCGACGTATTAAGATACGCCTCCTGATAATTTCTTGATCACCTTGTCAAACGAAAAAAATCTAGTTTCCGAATTGAAAACATACTATTCCCATATCCTGAAATTTCTCACGTCCGGATACGGAAATTACGGAACCCAAAATGCCTCAACACTGAACTTTTACAAGCACGGAGTCTTTTATGGAAGATAAGATAAAATTGTATGAAGAAATGTTGGCCATGGATCCGGGATCAAGATTGTTTTTTCCTTTGGCGAAGCTTTATCGGCAAAATAAGGATCCTCAAAAGGCAATTTCCACTTTGTATTCCGGCTTGGAAAAACACCCGGAACATTTGGAGGCAAGGTTGTTGATTTTGCAACTCTTGGCAGAACAGGGAGATGGCG
>CAJXKR010000278.1 GCA_913055815.1 uncultured Desulfohalobiaceae bacterium
TCATTTTCCTTGTGAAAGAACCAGATTGGACAGGCAGAACGATACTTGCAGTACAGGTTTGGGTCTTTGCATTCCAGGCATTCCTCGCACATGGGAATATTGTGTTTCATGCAGACAAAATTGGTCTCCCGCTCCGGATGATTTATACAAGTGGGCATATTATACTCCTTTTTACAAGTCTTTCTTCAGCATGCTTGGAACTAAAGAGCTGCAATAACGGATTTAACCTGTCTAGCTGGACTGTAGTTCTCCGTTCAGATACGCATCTATTGCTTCCTTGACCGTGGTTTGGTTCGCCACATAACTGCTGATGCTCTTGCCCTGCAAGTAGGAAAGTGCCTTGGGGCCCATTTTTGCGCTAATAACCGCATCAGCCCCTGCATTTTCAATATCCTGCGCAGTCCTTGTGCCAGCTCCCCTGCCTGCAGCCATGTTTTTTTCATTGGATAACGTGTCGAAATTCCGGGTTTCTGTGTCGTAGAGAATAAAACTCCTTGCTCGACCAAATCCGGTCAAGGGAGCATTCAAATCCTTTCCTGAAGTACTTATTGCCAGTTTCATAATAGATCCTTTTTTTGGGACTGCTTGGTCGCAGTCCAGTTGTTATTGGATTGATTTTCGTGCCCTAGCTAACACAATGCAGCATGAAAGAAAGTGACTGTATCTGTAAGGTTTTATCTCTACATTCACAGTCACTTACACATACACTGTGATCAGACTCGCAATATGCCTTTTACTCGTTCCTCCACCTCTTTCAAATCCTGCTCGTTGGGCCTGCCACTAATGTCTCCCAGACGGCCCTTGTAGGACATCTCTTGCATGTTTTGCGGGATGTATTCGCCTACTGTGTAAATCTCGTCAACTATCAAGAATCCCAGGTGATCAAACAGTTGGGCCATGTACTTTGCTGCCGGGATGGCCTCGTTGATTCCTGTATGGGCTCCGCCATAGGAACAGTATACCGCTGCTTTTTTATCCGGCAACTTGGGGGAAGCTGGCTTTATCTGGCCGTTTTTCACATAGGATTTGCGCAGGTTGATCAGCAGATCCTGCAGGGGCGATCCCGGGAGCCAGGCATATACACCCGAACCTACGAATACGAAATCGAATTCCAGTACATCCACTTCAGTATCCTTGTTTTCTTTTACATTTATCGATTCCAGGGAATGTCCCATGTCCTGTACTGCTCGATCGATGCTGTCCGCTACTTTCTTGGTGTTTCCGGTTGAGGAGTAGTAGAGATTCAGTATTTTCATGTATTCCTCCATGATTAGGCGCGCCTGCAGAAGTATTTTGCAGGCGGTTTTATAGTGCTCTCGCCACTTCGTGGTCGAGATTTCCAGAGTGTTCTCGTCCCGCCCTGCCAAAGCAGGGACGGGGTCGAGATTGCCAAAGCTTTAAGAAAAATCAAAGGGTTATAATTAGTATGTTTCAAAGTTTAATAGCTAAAGCTACTTTTTGCAGTGGCATCTGATTAATGCAATAGTTTGTTGTTTTGGAAATAAAACTGTTTGTTTTGCACTATTCTTCTTCCACCTCTGCATTGAAAGGGGCAAAACATACCTTTTCGTTTACCTTGCACCCCCTGGCCAGTTCCATGTGCCTGAGTATGGAAAAGTTTGTCCTGAATTCATCACTATCCATATTCAACTGCTTACATATTTGCTCTTCGGTTACCGGCCAGTTTTCCCTGATAAAATCCAGGAGATCCTGTTGCTGTTGGGTCAGTGAAGGGTTTTGTCCAGCTGTTTGTTTGGCTTGAAATACTGCCCAGGGATCACAGGTCTTAGGCCTTGCCATCATATCCAGGTAACAATCCTCACAAAGGTTCATATCCTGGGTTTTAAAAACTTCGTTTTGATCAACCTCTTCCTTGCATCTGTCACATTGCATGATTCAAAATTTTCCTCCTTATATATAAATTACTAGCTTTGTAGCTTGTTTGCCTGTTCCAGCAGAAGCCCCTGGAAACGATCCAGGCTAATGGGATAGGGTTGGATGGGTATGCCCATCCAGTCGGAGTATTCCAGCAGTTCTTCGGGATTTTCCGCCATGTATTGATCCATGTATCCTATGCCATCCAGAACCACTGCTCCCCCGGTATGCCTGGGAAAGTTCTCTGTAGCCAGTCCCTTGTCCCAGCCCTTGAATACATGTTCGCGGAATTTCACCCACCCGGGTGTCATCCACCAGACCTTTTCTCCGCCTGCAACTTCCTGGGCAATGGATTCCCGTTCCTGGGAGTTCGCTAGCATATCCATGCAATGGGTGGCATCGATCCTGGAAACATTTTCGCCTTGTTCCCTTATAATATCGTCCATGACACGGGTTGGGTTATCCTTGTTCACGTAACAGAACTTCCCGCCGTATACCACTATGACCTTTTCCCTCTGCTTTTTGGCCTGAGTGATTTTCTGGATCAATTGTCTCTCCAGTTCCTTGGGGTCTTCGTGTAATCCGGGAGTGGTATAAGTAATATGCGCATCATCCAAAAAGCCCTGTTGGCGCAAATAATTCAGTTCCAAACTCATAGTTCCGCAGGAAACGATGGAAATATTTGAAAAGCTTGTCTGGTTCATGGGTTTGCTCCTTACCTGTTTTGTCCTGTTCATAGTTTAAATTCAGTCCAGATGTATTTTGCGACCTGCTCCTCCCTGCAGATATGTTTCCGGAAACATTTCCTGCAGCTGATTCATGTAAAAGGTGCAATGAGTGGGGCAGATCAAATCCATGTCCCTAAGGAGATGGAAATCCGTGAAATCGTGCAGGCCCCCGACAATGGCTTTTACCTCCCCGTAATTCGAGGCTGCATCCAGGATATTCTTGAGTCCGGGGTGTGCACACCCGGAAATTAAAGCTACACCGTTAGATATTTCAACTACAAGGGATTGTTCGATAAACGAGAGTACGCCTGTGGTATGGATTCCGGGTGCCAGTTCTTGGGATTCCCTTATGAGGGTCGCTCTGGAATGCATGTTTGGTGCACCGGTATCAGGAAAATAGACCTTTGCCCTGGAGTTCTGTGCTAAGAAATTCTCCAGTCCGCCTATATGGTCGAAGTGGGGATGAGATAAAACCACCGTATCCACCGATTCTGGTTCAATACCCAATTTTTCCATGTTCGAGAGCAACAGAGCGCCCTCTGCTCCAGTGTCGAAAAGCAGTGTGCTCTCCTTGTGCCTTATTAGGCAGGAAAATCCCCATGCCGGCACAAGAAAGGGATCAAAGGCAGTGTTGTCATATATAATTGTAATTTCCATTTTGTTCACCCCTATAGGAATTTATTTATAAATAATGCAAAAGTCGGGCCATAGTATTTGAAATCTGGAAACCTCGATATGTGATGCCTTTCAAGCCTTGAGCAGCAGTGAGTGTTGCAAGATTGCAAAAAAGTTTTCGATCTTGGCTAAATTTGTGTCCTGTCTTGTTTGAGGCCTTCTTGGGTTTACTATTGTAAATGAAATTGTTTATTTATAGGTTTACAGTTTTGTTTTAAAACTACAATCTTAGCCGGTGTTCCTTTTTGTGTCCAGTCTGGGAAATCTGGATTTTAATGGCACGAGAGTTGCTTTAATATTTAAGGAACCAGGAATCAAAGTTTGTTTATACAGGGGAGTTTTGATAAGGTTAAAATGGGAAGGCTGGTATTGGAGGCAATTGATTATGGAGTTATCAGTCAAGAACCATACTGGGAAATTTAATAATCGTGGCATTTTTTATAATATTTTGGAGGAGGGATTATGGTAGAACAGGACTTGGAACGGCATTTAAGGCAGGAATCAATGCAGATATTACAGGATGTTGGAGTCCAATGTGCCGACAAGAGGGTGATTGAGACTTTTGAGAATACGAGCCTGGCTGCCTATGACGAGACAACGCAGCGCATCCATATCATGACTGACTTGGTAGAATCCTGTTTGGCCTCTACCCCTGGACGAGACAAATTTCCCGTGCCTGAGCATTCTTTTGGAGGAGGCGGGGTAGCTATGTATGTCAAGCGGGGAGATGACTACATAATACCTGCTACAGAGATCCACGTTGCCGAGATGATGGATATGGCAGAGCATTTCAATGTGCCTTTCATGTTCAAGAGC
>CAJXKR010000279.1 GCA_913055815.1 uncultured Desulfohalobiaceae bacterium
TACAATATAGATGCGGTCAAGATTGCTTCCGACGTCGGACTTGGGGGCAGGATCAACATGATCATGCAGACCTGCTTCTTCTATCTTTCCAACGTGCTCCCGTTTGAAGAAGCAATTAATTTATTAAAGGATTCAATCAAAAAGACCTACGGCAAGAAGGGAGAGGATATTGTCAACATGAACATCCAGGCAGTGGACAAAGCGATTGAAAACATCCAAAAGGTGGATTATCCGGATTCCTGGGCACAGGCATCCGAAGGCGCTACTACTGACCAATCCGAAGAGGAGCCGGAATTTGTCCAAAATGTTATGAGGCCCATGCTTTCCCTGAAGGGAGATCAACTCCCGGTTAGCGCTTTTGAACCGGACGGAGTCTTCCCAACAGATACCACCAAGTACGAAAAGAGGGGTGTGGCCATAAATGTCCCGGAATGGATCCCTGAAAACTGCATACAGTGCAACCAATGCGCATTTGTCTGTCCGCATGCAGCTATAAAACCCGTACTTCTCACCGAGGAGGAAAACGCCAACGCACCCAAAGGTTATACAACCATCGAAGCCAAGGGCAAGGAAGTGAAAGGATATTTTTTCAGGATCCAAATAAACACCCTGGATTGCCAGGGATGCGGCAATTGTGCAGACATTTGTCCGTCCAAGGAAAAGGCGCTTACCATGCAGCCATTGGCAACTCAAACCCAGACACAGATACCGTTTTACAACTACACCCAAACCCTGGAGGAAAAAGACTACTTGCTGCCCAAGGAATCCATCAAGGGCAGTCAACTTCAACGACCGCTCATGGTGTTCTCAGGTGCATGTCCGGGTTGCGGGGAAACACCCTACGTCAAAGTACTCACCCAGTTATTCGGTGACAGGATGATAATCGCCAACGCCACGGGTTGTACTTCAATTTGGGGAGGTACCGCCCCCGCTATTCCCTATTCAACGGATAAATACGGACACGGCCCGGCCTGGGGCAATTCACTGTTCGAAGACTCGGCGGAATTCGGATATGGTATCCTGCTTGGTACCAACCAAAGGAGAGAAAGATTGGTTGGACTAATTCAATCTGCTCTGGAAATGGATATCTCCTACGAAATGCGGGAGGCGATGCAGGGATGGCTGGAAAACAAAAATGACGCTGAAAAATCCCGCGAATACGGAGACAAGATAAAAGAACTCCTCCTGCAAACCGAGGAGGACAATCATGTTTTCGACCAGATCTGGAACCATGAAGACCTCTTGGCAAAGAAATCCATCTGGTCCTTTGGTGGCGACGGATGGGCCTACGATATAGGCTACGGTGGCCTGGATCATGTTTTGGCCGCAGGAGAAGATATCAATATCCTGGTTATGGATACTGAGACCTACTCCAACACCGGCGGTCAATCCTCCAAGGCCACGCCCCTGGGATCCATAGCCCAATTCGCGGCATCGGGCAAACCGACCGGGAAAAAAGAACTGGGCAGGATGCTCATGACCTACGGCTACGTCTACGTCGCCCAAGTGGCCATGGGAGCGAACAAACAACAGTTGATCAAGGCCTTTACAGAAGCCGAGCAGTATCCCGGTCCGTCCATAATTATCTGTTACGCTCCCTGTATCAATCAAGGGATCAAAAAAGGAATGGGCAAAACCCAGGAAGAAGAGAAACTGGCAGTACAAGCCGGCTACTGGCCACTGTTCCGTTACAACCCGGAATTGAAAAAACAAGGCCAGAATCCCTTCATCCTGGATTCCAAAGCCCCGGACGGTTCACTCTTGGATTTCCTGAGCGGTGAGAACAGATACGATCTCCTTTCCAGGACCAATCCGGAACTTTCTGAAAAATACCGGAATCAAATGCAAAAGGAAGTTTATGAACGCTACGAAATCCTGAGGAGAATGGCGGAAGAAGAACCGGTTAATGTGGAAAATCTGCAGGACAGCTAACATGAAAAACTGTGTATGTGAAAGTGTATGTGACTGTTAAGAATGAAAGAGTTCGAAGTTCAAAGAATAAACACCTTTTATAATCACTTGCATCCGAAAATAGAGTTCGTTAAGCTTAAAGCAGTGTTTTCGTTCCAAGGGATCCTCCCTTGGAACGAATCCAACTGCTTTTTTTATCACTAGCATCCAAAACCCAAAGGGCCCTGCCATGCAAACATTTTCATTAGAACGTTTTTTTAACCCTGAAAAGATTGCTCTTGTAGGTGCGTCCGAAAATCCTTCCAAAATCGGTTATTCCGTATTAAAAAACCTTCTTGGTGCAGGTTTTGAAGGAGAAATCTATCCGGTTAATCCCAAAGCAGAGTACATTCAGGACTTAAAGGTCTACAACAGTATAGGTGAACTCCCGGAAAACCTGGACCTGGCTGTACTAACCGTGCCCAAGGATGCAGTGATTCCTGCATTCAAGGAACTGGGGGAAATAAAAACCCGCTCCGCGGTTATTATAACCGCAGGTTTCAAGGAAGTGGGCAAAGACGGTTATTATCTGGAAAATGAACTTATCCAATTGTCCCGGGACTTCGACATTCCCTTCCTGGGTCCCAATTGCCTGGGTATGATCAATACCAGTGCCAAAATGGACGTTACTTTCACCACAGGAACTCCCCCTCGGGGCAACATTGCCTTTTTCTCCCAATCCGGGGCCTTGTGCCAGGCCATCCTGGACTGGGCACTGGGTGAAAACATGGGATTTTCCAAATTTGTAAGCCTGGGGAACAAGGCGATTTTGAACGAAGCGCACATGCTGCAGGACATGGGTTCTGACCAGGAAACAGACGTCATACTGGGATATATCGAGAATGTAACCAACGGGCGCGAATTTTTGGAATACGCCCAGAGCATGAGCAAGAAAAAGCCTGTAATCATGATCAAATCCGGCACCTCTACTGCCGGGGCCCAAGCCGCATCCTCCCATACCGGTGCGATAGCCGGTTCTGACCAGGCCTATCAAGCGGCATTCGAAAAATGCGGGATTTTCAGGGTGCACGATATTTCCAGCCTTTTCACCCTGGCGCAGGCCTTTTCCACCCAGCCACTCCCACAAGGTCCCAATCTGGCTATTGTTACCAATTCCGGGGGACCGGGAATAATGACCGCAGACGCATGCGAGGGTTCCAGCCTCAATATTACCAGATTAAGCGAAGAGACAATCGCACAATTGCAAAAATTCCTGCCTTCCTTTGCCTCTTTGCACAACCCGGTGGATATAATCGGGGATGCGGATGCCAAGCGATACAAGAAAACCTTGCAAGTGGTGGCCAAGGACCACAATGTTAACGCCCTGATGGTTATTTTGACTCCAACGGGTACACTGATCGAGCAAATGGAGGAATGCGCCCGGGATATCATCGAAGTCTCCAAAAACGTGAATGTGCCCATTTTCACCTGTTTCTTGGGCAAAAAATCCGTGGTTACTGCGCAGGAAATGCTTCGGGACGCAAACATCCCCTGCTACAATTTTCCGGATCCTGCAATATTCAGCCTGGATGCAATGTACAAATACACCCACTGGAAGAACAGGCCCCTGGAAACTCCGGAAACTTTCACTGTGGACACGCAAAAAGCCAATTCTGTAATTGAAAAGGCCAAGGAAAGGCAAACTGGCAACAATGCAGTAGAAATCGTGGAATTCCAGGCCCAGGAAATACTGCAGGCCTACGGGCTGCCAACACCCGAGACCTACTTGGCCTGCAGGAGTAGTGAAGCTGCGGTGCTGGCGGACAAAATCGGCTATCCGGTAGTTTTGAAGATCGCTTCCCCTGACATCTCTCACAAAAGCGATGTCAACGGAGTGAAAGTAAATTTGAATTCGGCAGAGGAAGTTAAAAGGGCGTTTACTGAAATTACCAGCAGGACTATCACCTTGAAACCCAAAGCCCAGATTCGGGGTTGTTTGGTCCAGAAAATGGTCCCGAAAGATGTAAAAGAAGTCAT
>CAJXKR010000280.1 GCA_913055815.1 uncultured Desulfohalobiaceae bacterium
CTCTCCAGCCCTCAAGAGGGCAGGATAATCAAGTCGCACAGTGGACCACCCGGCTGCGGCTTAAATAGATCTAAGTTATCTCGGAAGGTTAATATAAAACTTTCGCAGTAGTGTTAATAAAAGCAAAAAAATCAATAAGAACAGAATGTTGCCCTTGGATTTTGTTTGTTGGCCTCCGGGTAGGGAGGTGCTTTGTCAAACCAGGGCTTGGTTCTTTCCAATTGCCCTGCTAAATTGAACAAGGTACCCTCATCACCCAAAGGAGCAATAAATTGAACCCCGCACGGAAGACCTTGGTCTGTCCAATACAAGGGTACAGACATTGCGGGCTGTCCGGATATGTTTGCTACTTGGGTAAAAGGGGTTTTTACCAGGTTTGTTAAGACCTTTTCTTCCACGGTTCCGAATATTGACAACAGCCTCTCCAGGTGCAGGGTGTTGATTAAGTTGAGTCCAAATCGCTCCAGGCCGTTAAGTTGCATTTCACCGATTAAAGGCGGAGGTGTGGCAAGTACAGGGGTTAACAGTAGATCCTGTTTTTGATGATACCTGCCCATGGCCCTGGAAATATCGTTCCAACGAATCAAGGATAGGCAATAGTCTTTTGCTTTTTTGATTTTACCCTGGGAGGCTAGAGTCCAGGTGGACAACTCCACTTCTTTCCTTTTTATTACTGATCCCCTCAATTGTCCCATAAGTTCGAGTATGGCAGCGGTTTGTGCAAAATACATCTGGGTGTAACATTCTGCTACTAATTCCCCGTCATAGGGGAGGGGAACCTCTTCAACTCGGTGTCCCAGTTCTGAGAGTAAACTCGCGGTTTGAGTAACTGCATGTTTACATTCCGGGTGCACTTCCTTTTTAAGGGGGTGGTCAAGGGAATAGCCAATTTTTAGGGTCTGAGGATCTTGTGAAGCTTCTTGCAAAAAACTCTTTTTCGGCTTGGAGATCAAATAAGGGGCCCCCTGATCAGGGCCGTGGGTGGCATCCAACAGGGCAGCGCTGTCTCTTACAGAAATTGACAGGATGTGGTCAGTAACAGCCCCTTCCCAGATTTCTCCAAAATCCGGACCTGTAGGCATCCTGCCCCTGGATGGTTTTAGGCCGAAGACTCCGCAACAAGAAGCAGGAATGCGAATCGATCCACCTCCATCACCAGCAGAAGCTACAGGAACGATTCTGGCAGAGACAGCAGCTGCAGAACCTCCGCTAGATCCTCCTGGAGAATGTTCAAGATTCCAAGGGTTTCTTGCTGGACCAAAAAGTTCTGGTTCGGTTGTAGCCATTAACCCCAATTCCGGAGTGTTGGTTTTTCCCAAGGTTATTAGTCCGGTATCCTTCCATCTGCGAACGAGTTCATTATCCTTGGGAGGCACGAAATTATACATTGCCTTTGACCCTGAACTCAAAGGAACTCCCTGTAAGGCGTGTTGGAGGTCCTTAAGCAAAAAAGGTACCCCGTAAAAAGATCCGGATTCAGAAACCTTTTTAAGGATTCCCTCTAATTGTTCGTATAATGGATGTATTATGGCATTTAAACTCGGATTCAACAATTTTGCTCTTTGTATTGCCTCCTGACAAACTTCCTTATAAGTGATTTCTCCGGACTTTATTATTTCAATCAGCCCCAATGCATCGTATTTATGATATTCAGGGAATATGTTCATTTTATGCTCCTTAGATGAAGTATGTACACAGTTTTATCCATTTAAATATTTAATAATATTGTACAATCTATCCAGGTTGCCATTTTTTATTTGATTTTGGAAATTAATCACAATCAGTATCTAAATTGGAATGCTTTTATCTTTAGCTGGAGAAACATTCCAACTAAACACGCAAATTTATAATGAAGAGTTTAACTACTGCTTGCTATGTAAACAAGTATACTTTTTGACTTGGGATCTTGTAATTAGAGTACGAATTTGGACATCTTGGTCCGGAAGAATTTGGTTAATATGCAATATTTCATAATCAGGGCTTGATTTTCCTTTATACCACGAAACTTGTCAATTATTCAGATTAAGATATTGAAAACAGTTATTGACAGGTTTAAAAAGTTGCTTAAAATAAAAATTATTATTAATCTTAAATAATCATTATTGATTTTATAAGCATTATAAGGAGTAAAAATGGAAGAATATTTACAAGAAGCACTTGAAATTGCGAAAGCACAAGCAAGTGTACGGAACATGACGGAAGATGAAATTTCATCTATGGTTGCAACTGTTGCTAAAAAGGTTAAGGAAATATCCGAAGAAACACAAGGGCAACAGCAGGAACAGCAAGAACCGGTTAAACAGGAACCGGCAGTAGATCCCCAAAAGTCGGTAAGGGAAAAGTCCGTGGTATGTCTTGAATGCGGAAAAACTTTCAAGGTGTTAAGTAAAAGGCATTTGGAGAAGCATGGATTATCTCCTCAACAGTATAAGGAGAAATGGGGATTAAAAAAGAACCAGGCTTTAATAGCAAAGTCCCTGGCAAGGGAAAGGAGAAAGAAAATGCAGGAAATGCAATTATGGAAAAGAAGACAAAATACTAAATAGTGCTTGAACGACGACTCACCCATCTACATCAAAGCTTCGATTTTTTGAAATCCCCATGTATTAATATACACTGCGGTTTCAAAATGGCTCGCTCCTTACGGAGTCGAGATTTCCCTCGCTCCTTGTATACGGGCAAGTTTATGTTCAATCACACTTTTTGGTCAGGCACCCAATAGTATGGATCTCTTTGCAAAATGCTAAAGATTGAATCTCATTTCGGACAGTTATATTAGTGTTGCTTTTGACAATTGCAGAATGGAGGTCACTTCGCTGGCTTCAGCAGGTAGGGCCGGTAGAAATTCTTTTCAAGGCCTTAAAACCTGAACTGCTAATATAAATAAACCCTTCGGGCTCTTAGGGGATATACGTTTAATAGAGTTATTGTTCAGTGGTTCTGATTTCGATATCTTTGCAAACCGCACACCCGGGCAGGAGGTATGCCATGATACCCTCGGAACACGAGCGCCGAACCCATGAAGCCTACGAGTGGATACATATAATCAACGATTTTTTGATTGCTTTTTGGTTTGTTGTGGGGAGCATATTTTTCTTTTACTCCAGCCTTACTTATTATGGAATCTGGCTGTTCTTGATCGGTAGTTGCCAAATGTTGATAGGCCCCATTATCCGGGTCTTCAACAAGGTACATGTTCGGAACATACGCAAGGATGTGATTCATTGGTAAAAAGCGTGCCTTTTCAAACAAAATACATGCCTGAACAAAAAAACAACGGGTCTTGAAAATGGTTTCACTCAGGCAGGCCTTGGTAAAGCACAGAAAGGGGTGGTTCAAAGTATTCGTGAATTTGGTGATGATTTTCATCGGCATGCAATTCATTGATCTAGCCTATGCCACCCAATATTTTAACAATAGCGGTATGCAACAAAATATTCACGTGCTCTACGCCATGTATCTGGCATTCATAGCTGGACTTTTGCCCAATTATGCCTCCATATTCGCAGATGAATTGACCCAGTTGGACAAGAGGAACTTCAAGGAACTCTTGGAGGTCTTTATATTTTTCCTGTTCACATGCCTTTTGAATATAATCGTGATCTATTTTTCTTTGATGATTCAGTTGCCCCTTTAGTGCCAAAAGCCTAGGGAAATTTAGCAACATTATAAACTTGTTTGGGAAGACATATGAATTTGGAAGAAGTAAAAAAACAGGCCAGGGAAAAATTAAAGGGTTACTGCCGGGTATGCCCGGTATGCGACGGTCGTGCTTGTGCAGGAGAAGTGCCAGGCATGGGTGGCTTGGGTACCGGAGAGGCGTTTAAAGTCAACTTGCAGGCTTTGAGGCGCTATCGGCTGCGAATGCGTGCTGTACACGAAGTGAAAAATCCCGCCACCGGAGTGGATATTTGGGGTCAGTAC
>CAJXKR010000281.1 GCA_913055815.1 uncultured Desulfohalobiaceae bacterium
GGAATCTCACTCCGTTTTCTAGAAAGTGCTGCATGAAAAAATTACAAAAGGGACCCGAAGTTACGGATCCCTTGAAAGATCTGATCTTTTTTTTATGATTTTTTTAGAACCTTAGGTTCAAGTCCAGATAGAATACTTTAGCTGTTTCGTCCACTTCTCTGGGCGCTCCGTAGACTCCCGATATCAGGGAAGTAGTGTAATCTCGCTTAAGGTGTTGATAACCTATTCTAGCTTGGAATTTATCTTCAATAAGGGGCTGAATCCAATAACCTTCGTAGGCCTGTCCGCGGATATTCAATTTGTGGAACGGATCCCTGTCTGCTATATTCAATCCGACCCAGTATTGGGAGCCGTAGTTGTATTCCGCTCCGAATTTGGGATTGTTCAGCCATTCCTGTTCCAGATTGTATCTAAGTCCGGTATAGATAGCAAATGAGGTGTCAGATCCCTGGTTGTCACTGGAGGCCAGATAATATGGTCCTTCTTTTAATTCTTCGATATTTCCAGGTATATTTGGGGATACATCCTCTATTGTACTATTTGCATTAACCCTGATTTGTTCATCGTTACGGTCTACCCGGCATAGGGAATAACTGGCAAAGAAGTCGATTGGAGTTCCCAAAAAGCGCTCGTCGTCGAACTGCAGGGTCAACTTGTCTATAGTGCCCAGTTCTTCCGGGAAATTGACATGAATATCGTCCTTGATCTGATCTTTGAAATTGTAATCGTTCTTCTTCAAGAAATTAGTATTTGCCCCCAATTTTTTAGCTATCGAATCCTTGGTTCGTTCCGCTATCAGTTCATTTTTGGAAGGACGGATATTGTCCATCCGAAAAGCATGTACAGTAAAGGTCGCGTCTTCCATAAACGGGGGGTCGGAATTTAATTGCAGTGTATAAAAATCGATATCGTCAAGTTCTGCAGGATCGGTTTGATAGGGGTGGGAATCCGTGTCCTCCACACTGCGTATGTATACCATGTTAAGTGATGTTAAACCCGGGATGCCCATTTTGTTGGGGTATAGTGTTCCAGCTATTCCATCGGTTTCCGAGTTGTAGGCAAGATCCGGGTAGGAACTCGGACTGGGCTCGTTATGGCGAAACTTGGACAGGTGCCCACCAGCTGTGGGTAAGCGGCCGAAAGTAAGGTTGAAGGTCCTGTTCAACCATTCCGGCCTGTAGTCTGCATAAGCTGTCCTTACACTTATCCCGGCAGTTGATGGAGACGAGGAATAATTAAAGTCTGAAATTCCCCGTTGCATGGGATGTGTCCAGGATCCCCACAACTTGTACATACTCAAGGTGGATGTTAATTGTAATTCTTTTCCAATCTGTCCGTATAGTTTGAGATCCAGAGTGTTCAAAAAGGCGTTGTCGCTGTCATCGGATGTATCCGCGTAGGTTAGGGGGTCATCACTATTTAGGTTGCTCACATCATTCATGTCCCTGTCTATGGAATAGTAACTGGTGTTCAAGTCCGCACTTACACCCAGATTGTATCTTTGCGTTCCGCCAACCTCGGACAGTGTTTGTTTATATACCTTTTGCAGGTTCTTGTTTACCAGATTCATCCTTTTCTTTTGCTTGTCTATCATTTGTTTGAGATTGCTGCTGTATTCTTGAAACTGTTCCTCTTGTTTGTTGGTCTTGTTAATAATCTCCTGAGTCTTGGCTTTTTGTTTCTGCTTCAGTGTTTTTAAGCTTTTTTTGAGGTTTTGCAGTTTTCCATTTATTTCAGCGTTTTTCTGTTGAAGAGTGCTGATGGTATTATTTCGAGCCTCTTTTTGTGCTTGTAGGCTCTGTTCCAGCTCTTGGAGCTTGTTCTGTTGTTGCCGGGTTTTATTAGCTACTTGATCCGGCATTTGTTGAGCCTGAGTCTCCAGTCTTTGCAGTTGTTGCCTCAATTTTTCGATTTCTCTTTCCAATTGTTGATTCTGCTTCTTTAATTTGTTTGTGATATCGATTTGGTTATTCTGGAGATTGATCCAATGGTCCTGCAATTGATTGACTTTGTTCTGGAGTTGGTTGATTTGATCCTGAGCTTGAGCAGTGTTGACTACAAGGCAGAATCCGAGGGATACAAGCAAGAATGTATAAAGAATTCCCTTTTTGTTACGCATTATATGACTCCTTCAGTGATATTTTTTGTATTGTTATCTAGTTCCAGACCCCGATGCCTTCTTTCTTTTCACCCGTGCCTTTAGCGTTTTCTATCAAGAATTGCATTATTTTGTTTTTTTGTGTGGAGTTTTCCCATGGTATTTCCTTGAAGATAGCGTGCCCCCTTTCCTGTATTAAGAATTTCCATTGTGTAACCGTTTTGTTTTTGGGAGACAAGTTTTCCTTTTGGTGGCAGTTTTCAAAGCATATTGAATTATAGAATTCACTTTTTTTCTGGGCTAGTTGATATTTCTTGTTGACATTCTGAAAACGGGTCTGATCTGTATTATCGCGGGAGTTGCCCAGGGATTCGATTTCCTGGGCGGGCATTTGCTTGGGAGAAAGAGCGAAAAAAATAAAAAAGACAAATATTAGACTGAAAAGTAAATAAACAAATTTTGAGTGTGGGATTTTTGCCATTGTTTAACTCCTTAAGCTACCTAGTAGGGGGTTACTATTCGAATTTATAGTATAAAGTATAAAATTAAATTCTCAGTAAAAGTTGGTTGCTATCTATCAGAAAACTATCAGGATTTTAATAAATTGTTTTGAGTTGAACTGAACATAAAAAGCATTCTAACATAACTACCCGGTCTAATACAATAATTAAAATTAAGAAAAAAAGTGCGAGTTTGCCGTACAAATGCTTTTGAAATTAATTGATTGCTATCTTTATTAAAATTGAAAATCTTTCCGAACTTGGACTAGAAGGTGGAAAACTGGTCACCAACTTAGAAAGAAATGCCTATAGTTATTTATTTTGGAGCTGAAATAAGATATATAAGCCTTACTAATTCCTTGATTCGCTTGTGATAAATACTTTAGCATTAAGCAAGTGTATTTTATTATTGGTCTTTGTTTTAAAATACGCAAGGCAGTAGCTTAAGGTAAAATTTGATTGATATAGTAAGTTGTAAACATAAAATAACAGGTTCTGTCAATTATTTTTTTATCTTGGAGTTTTTAAAATCTTGTTTTAACCCCGAAGGGGTTACTTATTTTATCCCAGGGCGAGAGCCCTGGGTACTGATGATATTCCGCTTCTTTCAGTCCTGACACTTGACAGGTCGAATTATAGACAAATATCTGTTTTAACCCGTCCATATCTTCATAAAATCCCGGGCAGATCCCCCTGAATCCAGATGCTTGATAAGGGCGCTTCCGAAGACGACGGCATCCACATAATCCCTGATCGACTCCAGTTGATCCGGGTGCTTGATCCCGAATCCCAGAGCCAGGGGAGAGGAAATCAACTCCCTGGCCTTTTGCAGCTTTTCCCGCAACTCCGTGGCCAGGGAGTCTTGGGTACCGGTAGTTCCCATAACCGAAACAAAATAGATGAAACAGGGATCGTTTTCCGCGTATTCCTTGATCCTGGAGTCAAAGGTGTTCAAGCCGATAAGGGGTATTAAATCCAGGTTGTGATTGTGGAGTTTGGATCGCAGTTCGCCGCCCTCCTCAAACGGGAGGTCGGGTATTATGACTCCGGATACTCCCGCTCTAGAGGCCTGATCTACAAAGTTGTCCAGTCCGAACTGCAGGAAGGGATTAATGTACCCCATGAGAACGATTTCAGCCTGGAACTCTCTTCTCCTGCGGGCGAGTTCCTGCAGTAACCAGCTTAGATCGACTCCCTGGCTCAAGCACTTTTGGGATGCCTCTTCCACTACCGGTCCGTCTGCCATGGGATCGGAAAAGGGTACTCCTATCTCGATTATGTCAGCACCATT
>CAJXKR010000282.1 GCA_913055815.1 uncultured Desulfohalobiaceae bacterium
ACCGGGGGAAATACCACCATGCTTCAGCTCCTGGCCGGAATAAATCCGGAACCATTGGGCAAGGTCCCCTTCAGGGTTGATCTGGAAGGTAGCAGAAGTTATCCCATCTCCAGGATAGGACTGGATATCAATCCCCGGGCCAGGGTGTATATACCTCCCATCATGCACGCATTCATAGGCACGGATATAAGCGCCGGCCTGCTTATGAGCGGCTACTATTTCGATGACAACTATTCTGTCCTGTTTATCGATATCGGAACCAACGGAGAGTTGGGTGTAAATATAAAGGGTAACAGGAAGATGACCTCGACTGCTGCAGGACCGGCATTCGAAGGAATGGGGCTGACTCACGGCATGAGGGCTGCAGTTGGGGCAATTGAATCCGCTATCACCGACGGATACAGCCTGAAGCTGACTACAGTGGGAGAAGCCCACCCTATCGGCATCTGCGGAAGCGGAATCATCGATCTCGTATCCTCTCTGTTGCGCCTGAATGTCTTAGATGACACCGGACGTATGAAACACGCATCTGAAAAGGACAAACTCTCCTCCATGATATCCCACCGCTTGGAGGAAGTAAACGGACAGGCGGCCGTAAGACTGGGAGAAGGTGTGTATTTCACCCAGGAGGACGTGCGCCAGGTACAACTGGCCAAGGCGGCAATCCGGGCGGCAATAGAAATGCTCCTGGAAAAGACTGAGAGCAGTGTTTCGGAACTGGATGCAATCATCATAGCCGGCGGATTCGGATACACATTGAACGCTGCAAATCTGGAAGCAATCGGGGTGCTTCCCCCTGGATCCAAAGACAAGGTAACCTTTGCAGGGAACACCAGCAGAAGCGGCAGTGCCTGGCTATTGACGGATGTGAGCTACCGCAGGTTCCTGGAAGAAAACATGGCATATATAGAACATGTAGCCATTGCGGAAGAACCGGATTTCATGGATCGTTACGTTACCAATATGGAATTTAGCACCGGGGAATAATCTTCTGTACAGTTCGAAGTTCGAAGTGCGAGGTTCTATGTTCTATGTTCGAGGTTCGAAGTTCGAAGTGATCAATCACAATCACTTTCGAAACAAGGGTACTAGTAGTTCAGTCAAATACAATGTAAAATTTATAATTTCAAAACTTTATCTCAAGACTTTTGACTGTCCAAATAATCTTAAAATATCGACTTAAAAGGAGGCAATTATGTTGCTAGTAGGTGAATTGATCAATTCCAGCAGAAAAAAAATAGAACAGGCAATAAAGGACCAGGATGTGAACTATATCCAGGAAATTGCCAAGGAACAATTCGAGAACGGAGCGGATTATATCGATGTAAATGCAGGGACTTTCGTGGGACAGGAAGGCAGCTATATGAATTGGCTGGTAAACACGGTACAGGAAACCGTGGATGCACCCTGCTGTATAGACAGTCCGGACCCACAGGTGGTGGAAGATGCAATGAAGTTGCACAAGGGGATTCCCATGGTCAATTCCATCTCCCTGGAGAAGGAGAGATTCGATGCATTGATGCCGGTAGTAAGCGGAAACGACTGCAAGGTCATAGCACTGTGCATGAGTGACGAAGGCATGCCTGAAACCGCTGACGACCGGGTTGCCATTGCAGAGGACCTGGTGAACAAACTGGTACAAAAGAATGTTCCCATAGAAAACATCTACGTGGATCCCTTGGTTCAACCCATTTCCACCAACGACAACTATGGAAAGGAATTCTTGAGCGCCATAGAACAGATCATGACCAAACTTCCCGGGGTACACACAATGTGCGGCCTCTCCAACATCTCCTACGGCCTGCCCCACAGGGCACTCATGAACCAGGCATTCATGATTATGGCCATCTCCAAGGGACTGGACGGGGCAATTGTCAATCCCCTGGACAAGAGGATGATGGCAAGCATAACCGCGGCTGAGACCCTGGCAGGCAGGGACACCTTCTGCATGAACTATTTGGATGCCTATAGAAATGGCAAACTGGAACTATAAACCATGTCGTTTGATTATCTTGAACCGCAAGCTCCCAGGGTAATTATCGCCTGCAGGGTTCTGGAATCAGAATTGGAAGGATTGAAGGGTGATGATCCCGACATAGAAACCATCTATCTGGATCAAAATTACCACCGCAGTCCGCACCTGCTCCCGGAGCTCTTGCAGGCAAAAATCACGGAAGTACAAGATTACGCAAAACAAATAGTCCTGGGATACGGACTTTGTTCCAATGCAGTCGTGGGCCTTGTCCCTCCTTCTCAAGGCTTGGTAGTAACCAAGGCCCACGACTGTATCACCCTGTTCTTGGGATCCAGGCAAAAATACAACCAAATGTTCAAACAAAGCCCGGGCACCTATTATATCACCCCGGGATGGATAAAGGAACAAAAGGATCCCCTGGGTATGCTGGAAAACGAATACACTCCCAAACTGGGGCGTGAAATTGCAGAATGGGGAGCACGGGAGGAGATCAAACACTACAGCAATATAACCCTGATCGACACCAAGGCTGTAGATATTGCCCCTTACCGGGAAAGGGCAAAGGAAAACGCCAGTTTTTTCGAAAAGGAATACGACGAGGTGGATGGTAGTACCGAGTTTTTGCGGAAAATACTGTTTGGGCCTTATGACAGCAAGGATTTCTTCCTCCTGGAGCAAGGGGAGGAAATAAAACAAAACTGGTTTATTGACAAAATTTAAAACTTTCGATATGAGTAAGTATGTTGAAAAGTGTAATCCACACCTTCCAATTATTTTTTGCCCTATCATTTCCAATTTGTTACCATATCGAGTGGTAATATAAAGGATATTTTTTTAATTAACCAAATTCCAAGGAGGAAAGTTATGAAAAAGTTTTTATGTCTTTTGGTCGCAATTTCACTACTAGGCCTTTGCAGTGCTTGTTCAGACAGCGACAACAATGGAGGCCCCACCACGCTTAGCGGAACTGCTTCCAAAGGCCCGATCGATAGTGCAAATGTTAAGATTTACAGTGTAACTGATGCCGGAGCAAAAGGGAAATTGCTAAATTCTACCAAAACCAACTCCAGTGGTAAATACCAAGTAGACCTGGGCAACTACAAAGGGCAAGTCATTGTAAAGGTTGAAGGGGGCACCTACGAGGACGAAGCAACCGGGGATAAGATAAATTTCGCGAACAAGAAGATGAGGGCAGCCCAAGTAGCCTCCAAGAACAAGGCTATGGTCACCCCGTTTACCGAGCTGGCAGTCAGAAAAATGAACACATACACCCAAAAGAGGGTTCGGGAATCCAATCAGCAGATCTCGCAGTTTTTGGGAACCGATGATCAGGCTAGTATAACAGATATCGAACCCAATACCAAAGGAAAAGACCTAGAGGAACAAAAATATGGCCTGCTTTTGGCGGGATTCTCCCAGTACATCAAAGAAAACGCCACTATTGGTGATGTTGAAGAGGCTATCAAAAGATTTGAAGAAGATCTGGAAGACAACAAACTGGATACAGTAGGTAAAAGTTTCCAGGAAGCTACCCAGGAATACGCTAATCATGAGAAGGGCATGGAAAAAATTAGCGATGAAATCACAAAAAGAATAGATGATCTGAGTGAAAATGGTACTGAGGCTACAGGAGACCTGAAGGACGTCAAAAATAAACTTGTCGACTTTCTGAATTCCTGCAATTCTTCAGAATGTAGCAAAGATAAATACGAAAGCTTTAAAACTGTTGCTAATAGTGCACAGGGCAAAGAAGCACATCTTTTCAAGGCCGTAGCAGCGATGGCTGATATTTACTTGAAGCGCCTGGTGACTGGGGTGTGGATGTTGTAGTCGGTACCACTCAGCGTTTTGGTATACCTTTAGGTTATGGCGGTCCTCACGCAGCATATTTTGCT
>CAJXKR010000283.1 GCA_913055815.1 uncultured Desulfohalobiaceae bacterium
CTCTTTGATTTTTCTTAAAACTTTAAAACCCTAAAACTCTAAAACTGCCTGCAAAAGACTTTTTGCAGGCGCATCAAGTTAGTCCATGTGTGGATTTTAAGGAGTAAAAAATCTTTACCAAATAGTAGCTTGTTGCAGGTCTTAATGCAAATTGATCTTTATTCATAAGGAGGGCGTGGATATACTAATATTCTTTTTCAATCAGTTAACGCTCTGTAATATCAATTCCAGAGGCTATCATGCGATTAGTTCCGGGAATTTTGTCCAGTGATGCTAAAATATTTCGTTCTTCACCGTTGCGAGTGATCATTCGGAATTCGTAATTGCGAAGCGGATTATCCGGATCTCGATGATGCAAATAGTGTTTTTCCTTTAGCAATTCCACATCATCGGGATGTATGAATTCGGTCCAGGATTTCTTAGTCCCCAATTCCTGTCTGGAATATCCGGACAGTTCTTCAAAGTACGTGTTGGCGAGGGAAATAGTGGTGTCCTCCTCAATAATGCACAGTGCAGTGCCGGAAGTCTCGAATATGGTTCGAAGGTAGTTTTCGGAGCGGCGCATGGCTTCCCCGGCTAGCTTTCGTTCGGTAATGTCACGTCCCACTGCCAGTATTTCAACCACTTCTCCGTTATCATCCAGTATTCCGGTGTCTTCCCAGGCTATCCATCGCCAGCCATTTACTGTCCTTGCCCGTTGTTCCAAGTGTATACGGTGGGGTGGGGTATAAAGAGATTGCATAACCTTTAAAGTATTATCAATGTCCTCAGCTTGCACTAGGGATAAAAATGGTTGGTCACGCAATTCATCCCGGGTTTTGCCGAAGATTCTGCAATATGTTTCGTTTACATAATGAATCCGATACTCCAGGTCAAGAGTGGCTACCAATTCATTTTGTGATTCCAAGATGCTTCGCAGGTACTTTTCCTTGTTGTGGAGACTCGTTTCTGCTTCTTTTTGTTCGCTAATATCCATAAGAATTACTTGCCATTGAACAATAGAACCATTCTCGTTTCCTGCTGGCTGTACGAGCATTTTGACCCACTTTGCTGCGGTATTCTTGGGGTGCAGCTTCAGCTCCAGGCTCTTTTTTTCGTGTTCTCTGGCGGACTTGTTTAATACTTCCCTGAAATAACCTCTCCAAGAATATTCTATATAATTGCTGAAAATTGTTTTGGCAATGATATCCCCTCTGGCCATGCCCAGTATTGTTGTCCCGGTTAGGTTGATCTGTTGTATGAATTCTTTGGAATCAAGAGTGATATATCCACATGGTGCAAATTCATAAAGGTCGAAATATTCTTTTTGTAGGGAGGAGATCTCCTCTTGGGATCGTTTCAGTTCTTCATTCTGCAACTCTAGTTCAGTCTGATGGATTTGTAGCTCGTGGATAAGGTCAGTTACTTCAGATTCTTGTCCATTTGCGGCCTCGGGATTTTTTAGTATCAATTCTTGGGCCCGTTGACGCAGTCTTTCAAATTTGTCGTGTTGGCCTCGATTGATTGACATACTTACTCCTTTATCCTTTTTGATTTAACATAAAAAAGTTTTAGGGTATTATGGTTTTAAAGTGTAAGAATAAGACTTTTTATCATTTGTTGTGCCCGTGAGGGCATGGGAGTTAATGCAAAAAGTTATTCAGATTGTCCGGAAGTCATTCCAGTATTGGTGTCCTCCTGATTTTTTTTGCAAGACAGCTTTAGATATTCCGTCTTTGCAGACTGTTCTGGAATTTTTTTGCAGGACCACAAGCCGACTGTAGATTGGTGTCAATTCGAGCTATATGGAATGATTAGCAGGAGTTTTTTATTTCCAAAATACTGTGTTGGGAGGATGATTTCACTTCTAACAGAACAATTATAATTTTTCCCATTATTTTTATCTTGATATTAAACAATTGAAGAGTCAACCACTAGTGATAAATTTGATATAAACGGATTGCGCCTATATTTCGCTAAAGGACAGTTTGTTTATCTGTATAAAGTATATTTTACGCCCCCTTGAAATTTTCATTAACAATGTACAACATCGAATATATCTTTAATTCCCTGTAGAGGGCAAGATTCCAATGCCTCAGGATTGTAAATAGTTTTTCAGTTCTGTATTTAATAGTTCGATCTCGTTTTCCAGTTTTGAAACCAATTCCTCTGTCCCCGAGAGTTCCCGGTCCGCTCCCATGCTCTCCAGCTTGAAAGCTGTTTCCCTTGCCCTGGGAGCGTATATATTGCCTGCCATACCCTTGATGGAGTGGGCGATGGACTAAACATCCCGGGCATTATAATTTTGTGCTGCTTCCTTGATTTGATTGGAGAAAACCGCTGCCTGACAGGGGGTCAAGGGAAAAGTGTGCATAACGCCTTGGTAATACAGTTAAAATGATTTTGACAACCAACAGGTTTCTGCATAAAATAAAATATCCTCAACATTTTTGTTGGCTATTTTCAGGTGATTGAATTGTAGCCTTTTTGTAGCGCCAGCCAGGTAAAAGGTAAGATTGAATTTGTGTTATAAAAGATTCCAAACTCTAGATAGGTGAAACAAGATGAACGAGCTTGCACTGATTGTCTTGATGTCCTGGATTGCTGGATTGGCCGCTTTTGTCGGCTGTATTGCCGCGCACTGGGAGGGTTCAGCTGACACTGTAGCTAAACAGGAGTTTGTCCACGGGGTGGTGGCTTTGGGCGGAGGAATCCTGATCGCAGCCGTGGCTTTTGCCCTTGCTCCAACCGCCTTGTCAGTTCAGGATCCGATAAGCCTGACATGCACCTTCTGCCTTGGGGGAGTTGTTTTCTGCCTTTTGGATATCCGGATCAGTAAATCCGGAGGCAGCAAGGCCCAGGTAATGGCCATGATCATGGATTTTTTTCCGGAGGCAATTTCCCTGGGGGCAGTGTTCGGTCACGATCGCCGTATGGGCATACTTCTGGCCGCCTTCATCGCTGCTCAGAACCTGCCCGAGGGGTTTAATTCCTACCATGAGATCACATCTTCAGGAACCAGACCTCACAAGGCGCTCGTCTCCCTGCTTGCGATTAGCTTCCTCGGGCCTCTCGCAGCTTTTATCGGCTATTTTTTTCTGCAGGACTATCCGGAAATTACAGCTGGTATAATGAGTTTTGCCTCAGGTGGGATTCTTTATCTAATTTTCCAGGATATCGCCCCTCAGAGCAGGATGGAACAATACTGGAAACCGGCTTTGGGAGCGGTTTTGGGTTTCGCTATCGGCATGCTGGGCCATCAGTTGCTGGGATAAAGCGGGTCCCCGCCCTTATCAGATGTTCGGATAAGTTATCAGTCATTTGGTTAAGAACGGGCATTCCCAGATAACGGATGGCTGGATTTCATGATAGCAATCCTCAGGAACTACTAAACTTGGGAGTGATTGTATAGGGTAGCTCAAAACATACAGCCATACCATCTGTTTCGGTTCTGACAACAAAACAGGAGGATATAACTATAGACTCGGAATCTTCATTTTCTGGATGTATATTCTTTTTGGATAGAAAGAGTTCAACTTCCACTTTAGTACCCTCCTCCAAAGGGCTTTTGGTATAAAGAAATGCCCCCCCGGAAGAAATATTGCTGGTTTTGGATTCAATGGGTGTTTTTTGCTCTTTATCTTGCGAATATATATATGAAGGCAATTCCAACTCGTATCTTTTATATTTGCGTCTTTCCTTCATAGGATTCTTTCCTGTTTTTAGCCGGAAACGGGTTGACAGTTTTGTGTTAGGACCCTGTAGCCATGTTAACTCCCATGTCTTAGCGGGCACAACGAAGCATGGGCAATCTCGTCAACGAATCTTTTCGTTGCGAGAAAAGGTTCTCAACTTGTAGAATAAACGG
>CAJXKR010000284.1 GCA_913055815.1 uncultured Desulfohalobiaceae bacterium
TGCCCGAATTTTATTCCTGCAACAAGAAAAAATTCAAATACAAACAGCTAATTGAATTCTAGAACAAAAAAGCCGTGCCAGCCCCCCTTTCGCTTGCCTTGTCCTCTAAAATGTAGTAATATAATATCAAGGATTAATTATTATCAGGAGTTGCAATGGTCCCTGAAGACGAAAATACACCGCAACAGGAATCCGATCCTGAAGACCAAAAAGTAGCGGTGGACGATCAAGAGGTCTCTGAATCTTCGGTCAAGTCCAACCAGAAAGTGGAATTGGACTTGGACGACGCTCCCTTTTTGGAATGGGATGAGGACGAAGAGGAAGAAGAGTCTGCCGAAGAGAAAAAGGAAGTAGCAGAAAGCGGGGAAGAAGAGGCAGAGGACAAGGAAAGAAAAGAATCCTTATTGGTCCGGATAAAAAGAAGGTGGTGGATGTTTGCCGCTGCAGCTGCATTGCTGATGGTTTCCGCTGTTGTTGCGATCTTGTTTGTTACCTTGCAGGAGGAGGAACAAAAGAAGTTGCCCCAGGTAGTGGAACAAGAGCAGTCAAAGGAATCCGGAAAGAATAAATCGGAACAGGGCGAGCAGGTTAGTTTGCAACCCTTTTGGGTGGAATATGATGCAGAAAACGATTACCAGTATTTCCATTTGGGTATAGACCTTAATGTCAATGGTTCAAAACCCGCATGGGAGTTGGAGAAAAAGGGCCCGGTGATCAGGGATGCCTTGTATTATTTCCTGAAAAATAAAGATATAGAGGAGTTATCCGATAAGAACAGTATCAAGGATTTGAAGAAGGAAATCTTGACCATTGTGAATAATAACTTGAGCAATGGGAAAGCGAATCAGGTGTTAATCCAAAAATACTTGGTGGAATAAATGGCAGATGCTTACAATGTTTCACTGTTAATGTCGCAAATGCCCAGAGTGCAAAAATTTGCCGCGGATTACCAGTCCAATATACAGAATCTGCAGTCATATTTGAGCGAGTCGGTTGTACGCAAGCTGGAAGAGGAAAGGTGGCAAGTGCGTCCTACAGAACCCACGGGGTCAGTCCAGGTTAAATCTGACCGGGAAAGTGGCAGGGAACAGGGGCAAGGAAGCAGGCAAAGGCGGGAGGAACAGGAATCAGAGGAGAATGAACAGGAAGATAAAGGCGATACCGGAAATTTTATAGATATAAATGTCTGATCTGGAGACTAGAGAATTGGAGAATTGGAAAATTAGAGAATTGGAGAATTGGGAATTGGAGAATTGGAAAATTAGAGAATTAGAGAATTGGGAATTGGATAACTTGAAAATTGGGTGATAGGGTAATTGGGAAATTGACTGTTGGGGAATGGAAACCAAAGACTAGGTGTTATGGTTTGTAAATTCGAGGTTTAGGCTTGAGGAGATAAGTCAGGTTTTCGGCTCGTTTATTAAGTTGAATACCTGTTGTTTATAACCGGAGAAGGCATGGAATGGTTCTTGTTGCTGATTAGCTGTATTGAGATCCTCCTGTTGATAGTGATAGTAGTCTTGTTTATCAAGTTGCGGCGTTCGGAAAATTTGATCCAGAAACTGAAGCAAAATCACAGCGATCTGATGGAGAAGCTTGAATTCAACGCTCAACTGGAGAAGGAACTTGTTTCCAGTTTCAACGAGAGACAGGAAGCATTGAGGGAGTTGGATCAGCAGTTGAGAAAAAGGGAAGAGGATCTAAAGAAATTGCTGGAGGAAGCGGACAAGTTTGTCAAATCCCCGAAATTTGCCAGGAAGGTAATCCTGGACGGTCATGCCAGGGGTGCATCCACGGAAGCACTGGCCAAGAAAACCGGCTTGAGTATCGAGGAAGTGGAGTGGATAATTGAACAAAAGGCACAGTAAAGAAAAAAATGCGCGTAAATAGATCCAATGACTCAGACAATGATATTATCTATTTCGCCCCTTCTGAAAAGAGGGTGAAGCGTTTTAGGAAGAAGCATGCGGTGGGGGATGTACTCAAAGGGAAAGTCTTGAAATATTTCAGTCCGCGACAAGCCATGCTCCAGGTGGAGGGACAGAGGTTGATGGCCCTGTTGAAGACCAATCCACCCGTGGGAGAGGAAGTCAGCTTGAAGGTGGAACAACTCTATCCGCATATAATCCTGAAAGAATCCTCAAATCTACAGGCATTGAATACCTATATTTAGTGCTTGGAAGAAAAATTACTCATCTACTTCGTCGCTGCAACATCTTAAAATCCTCATGTATCAGTTATACACTGCGGTTGTAAAATTTCTCGCCCCGCCCTGCCAAGGCAGGGACGGGGTCGAGATTGCCCTTGCTCCTCGTGTCTGGGCAAGTCTACGCCCAATCACGGTTTTCGGTCGGGAAAACTATTTAACAATACGTCAGAAAAATACCTAAACCAATATGTCCACCAATCAAGAAACTAATCCATTATTCGTTGATCCCCCTTGGCTGGCCCCCCTGGCTGGCTACACGGATCTCCCCTTCAGGCTCTTGTGCCGGGAGTGCGGGTGTGGGACAGCTTGTACCGAAATGATTAGCGCCAAGGGACTTGTTTACGATGATAAATCCACCTTAAAGTACCTCAACACCACTGCAGAGGACTCCCCCTTGGTAGTGCAATTGTTCGGGGGCGAACCCCATTTTTTGTATAAAGCTGTAAAGATGCTCCATGAACTGGGATTCAGGTATTTTGACCTCAATGCCGGGTGTTCGGTAAAGAAAGTGGTCAAAACCGGTAGTGGTGCGGCCTTGCTGAAAAATCCCCAGAATTTGCAGGACTGCCTGCAGGCCATGTTGGAAGCGAGCGGTAGGAGTAATGTCGGGGTGAAGATCCGTTCCGGCTGGTATGTTTCCAATCCCAATTACCTGCAATGCGGGAAGATCGCCGAGGATACGGGTGCCGCCTGGGTGACTCTGCATCCCAGGTTCGCTACCAAAGGCTATTCCGCATTTTCGGACTGGAGTCATTTGAAGGAGTTGAAGCAGCACCTTGATATTCCGGTTTTGGCAAGCGGGGATTTGCTTTCTGCA
Organism: uncultured Desulfohalobiaceae bacterium; assembly: GCA_913055815.1. Classification (GTDB taxonomy): domain Bacteria; phylum Desulfobacterota; class Desulfovibrionia; order Desulfovibrionales; family Desulfothermaceae; genus CAJXKR01. The sequence goes on from CAJXKR010000284.1 coordinate 3,027, forward strand.
CAAGAGGGAGAAAAATGTGTAGAACAGACCGGGGTATCCAATATAATGTTTGCCAGGGGAGCCCTGAAGGATCCGCTCATATTCAGGAAATTCTTGTTGGCAAGATTTGATCGGGATATGAATTCAACAGGCGATATTTTCGATTCTGCAAAAGAGGTGGGTGAGCAAAATGATCTTGCTGGTACTGTGATCCCGCATGAAGACAAGGATATTATCCAGGAAAAGCAACAGCTGATAAAGCGGCACATAGATCTGGCCTGTAAATTCGAGGATGAAAAAAGGGCTTTTCTCAAGATGAGGACTTTGATACCCCGTTATTTGAACAGCTTTTACCGGGTGGGGGAAATCCGGAAAAGGGTTATCGAGTCCGCTTCCTGGAAGGAGCTTTTGGATTTGCTGGACAATCTGGGGCAGTGGCTGCAGGAAAGGGAGAACTGTACAAATTTTGATTCTTGAGGAGATGAGCTATGAATGAAATCATCAGGGCGGAAACAGCGGGGTTCTGCATGGGTGTGGACCTGGCCTTGAAAAAACTCGAAAGGGTTGTCGAGAACGGGACAAAAAAGGTGGCGACATTGGGCCCCATAATCCACAACCCCCAAGTACTTGCCCACTATTCCCAGAAGGGGGTGCTGCAGGTGGACAAAGTGGAAGAAGTCCCCGGGGACTGCTGTGTTGTCATCCGTGCCCACGGCATACAGAAAAATATTGAACAAGAGCTGCTGGATATGGGATTGGAAATTGTGGATGCCACCTGCCCCAAGGTAAAAAAGGCGCAATTACTGATAAAGGAGCAGACTGAAAACGGGAAAAAGCTGTTG
>CAJXKR010000285.1 GCA_913055815.1 uncultured Desulfohalobiaceae bacterium
AATGATGAAAAGTCTTATTCTACACCTTAAAACCTTAAAACTCTAAAACATAAAACTTTTTTCATGTTAACTCCCATGCCCTTGCGGGCTCAACGAAGCATGAAAATTTTAGGTAAAACATCTTCTTACTTAAAACTTTAACACCTTAAAACTCTAAAACTTTTTCATTTTACATTGCTTAATCATTGCTGGAATAGAGTAATTGCTGCAATTCAAAAACAGTGGATACTTCCCAAATGTCTTCCCTGTTTTTCTTGTCCCGGCTCTTTTTAGTGGAACTAGCCGGGCACAGGACTGGACTGTATTTCAGGTTCCGGGCTTGTCTATACCTTAGATCCTGACCTGCAACTGGTCGCACTTGGCCGCTCAAATCCACTTCCCCCCAATAAATCGACCTCTCCTTCAATGGCTTGTCATAGTAAGAAGACAAAACTGCAGCCACAACCCCCAAATCCAGGCTGGGTTCCTCGAGTTTCAATCCACCTCCGATCTTGGCATATATGTCCATTTCTCCCAAACCCAACTTGAGTTTCTTTTCCAGAAGGGCCAGAAGCAAATGCAGGCGATTGGTATCGAAACCCAAAGCAGTCCTTCTGGGTATGTTCAAGTAACTCTTGCTCACCAGGGCCTGGACTTCAACAACGAACGGCCTTTGGCCTTCCAGTGCCATCACCAGGGCAGTACCCGATAATTCAGGATTTCTGGCTTGCAAGAAAAAAGTGGAAGGATCGTGTACGATTTCGAGTCCGGTCTCCAGCATATTCAAAACCAATATATGGCTCGTGGGACCGAAGCGATTCTTGACTACCCTCAGTATCCTGTAGGAGTTGTTTTCATCCCCCTCCAGATAGAGCACTGTATCCACCATATGCTCGACCAACTTCGGGCCGGCTATATGGCCTTCCTTGGTAACATGGCCCACTAGCACTAGAGTAACGTCTGCCTTTTTAACCTCTTCCAAAAGGCAGGAAACCACGTATTTAACTTGACTGATACTTCCCGCCCCACCGGAAATTTGATCGGAGATCAGGGTCTGCACCGAGTCCACAACTATAAGTGCAGGAGGATCCCCTTGCTTGAACAAATGAAGTATTTCTTCCATTCTGGTGGCATGCAGCGCATACACGCCTGGACCCAAAACATTTAAACGCCCTGCCCTCTGTTTCAATTGAGCAAGTGTTTCTTCCCCTGAAATGTAGACACCTTTTTTTCCTGTCTTGCTTATGCCACCGAGCAACTGCAGCAAAAAAGTGGATTTACCCACTCCGGGTTCTCCTCCCAATAATATAGTGGAACCTGGAACCATTCCCTGTCCCAATAAAGAATCGATTGTATTGGAACCAGTGGTGAATATCCTGTGCTGATCTAAACTAATTTCTTCCAGCAGTTCTGGTGTAAGATTCTGGATCTCATTTGTGCCGGAAACAGCGGCATCTTCCTGCTGAATTGGGGAAAGGGTGCCAAAATTGTTGCAGACAGTGCACTTACCTTGCCATTGCCTAAATTTGGCACTACATATATCACAAACATACCAAGTGCTGTTTTTCATTATACTGATTCCGGACTCACTGATATATTATAAATATACCGCTTATTCCACATCTTTTGCTTCTACCACTTGTAAGCTGAATTCGGCAAGTTTCTGGGGGGGGTTGAAGAATACACACATAAATTTGATTGCCTTTTGAGGGGTAACGGCTTTATCTTCCTTGGAAGCCGATTCTCCTAAATTCAATTTATCCTGCAACTTATCGCGATTCAATATCTGCAACTGAAAAAGAGAGACTGATTTTCCACTCAAAAAAGTTTTATCCTGGAGAACCTCTCCTTGGTCATCGTATAATTGTGCTTTTAGCTTAACACCCTTTTTGGTTTTTTTGGACTGGTTTTGCACCTTCCCTTCAATAACCAAAAGTTGTCCTATCTTTTCATTATCCACCATGTATTGACGTACATTATTCAACACAATGTCTTGAACATCCACATCTGAGGAATCGGAAGTTTCTTCGTTGTTCTTCTGTTTAACTGTTTTCTGGGTCTGTTTTCCGTTATTGCCTAAAGGAATCATGTCCTTTATTTGTGGATAAAAAAAATAACCGGTACCTATCATCCCGGCCAAAATAACTATAATTGGTATGGCAAACAGGGAAAATTTCTTGTAGTCGGTCTTTTTCTCAAAAGAATAGAATTCATTCTTGTCCTCATGCAGGCTGAATTCCCTTTCCTCTTCATCCGCATCTAGCTCCTGGGTTTCGGTCAAAGGTTCTTCAACCTGTTCCGCCTCTCCATCATCTGGAATCGCAGTAAAAATATGGCTGCATTTGGTACATCGCAGCTTGCTACCTTCAGATTTTATATGCTCATCAGCTATTCTAAATTTGGTATGGCAATTCGGGCAGGAGAGAAACATATCATGCTCCTTGCTAACTGATTGTAGAAATTATCCAATTTATCCGGTATGTCACAACTAGAACTTTTTCCGCACAAGTGTTTTTTTGCACCAATAATTAAAGGTTAAGGGAAATAAAATTTCTCAGTCTTGATCTTTCCGGCTCATTCCGGCATTGTCCAGATATCCTCCAGATGTCGATATTTTTCCGCATAGTCAAGACCATAGCCAACCACAAAACCCCTTTCCAAATAAAATCCGGAGAAATTTAATGCTACATCTATTTCGCTTCTCTCGCGTTTTTGTACTAATGCGCATACCTTGACACTGATAGGTCCTCTTTCCCTTAGGTGCCTGGTAAAATAATCAATAGTGCATCCTGTATCCACAATGTCTTCAACCACTAATACGTGCTTGCCTTTTATGGATACTTCCAGGTCTTTTTCACAGACCACCTTTTCGTCCCTGTAAGTCTTCTCCCCGTAACTTGCCAATCTTACAAAGTCGATCTCCGGTTGTACTCTCAATTTTCGAAATAGATCCGCAAAAAATATAAATGCCCCTTTTAGGACACAAACAGCTACTACAGGCTCATTGCAATGTTGATAGTAATCGGAAATTTCTCCGGCTAAAGCCTCGACCCGTTCTTGAATCCTGTCCTTGGAATACAGGATTTGAAAGTTGGAATCAACCATTTAACGCTCCTTTCCGAAATCTGCAAATACACAAAATTCAAACAAACAGAACTCAAGTGCTGTTTTCTTAACCTATACATTTGAAAGTTGAGAATCAAAGATTAACTTTGTTGCCTTGTAATTGGTTAACACCAAACTAACTAATCGCATTATTCAAGCAGGAGAGTTTAAAGCTTGGTGTTGTTTTTTTATGTTACAGTTCGGAAATCATAGCCACTTCATCGCAAAGATCAGGGTACTTGGGACAATGAAGACAATCCGCCCAAACTTTTTGCGGCAGACTGTCCTTGTCCACCTCGGTAAAATTGAGTTTACGAAAGAATTCCAATTGATAAGTCAGGGTAAAAACCCTATATACACCCAAAGTCAAGGCCTCGCTCAAGCAAGTTTCCACTAACCTGCTTCCCCAACCTTGTCTTTGTGCACATTTATCCACAATCAGGGAACGAATTTCCGCGAGATTTTCCCAAGTAATGGTCAGTGAACTGCAACCAACCACCCCTTGCTCTTCGTGTCCTGTTAATACGAAAAAATCCCTCAAATGGTTGTATAATTCATTATAGGAACGCGGAAGTAGCAAACCTTCCCTGGAATACTTTATCAACAGATAATGTATTGAGGGTACATCCTTGATATTGGCCTTTCTTAAATACAATCTGGACATTTAATAAGTTAACATGAAAAAGTTTTAGGGTTTTAGGTTTTAAGTTTTAAGTGTAAGAATAAGAATTTTTCTCGCTACTTCGTA
>CAJXKR010000286.1 GCA_913055815.1 uncultured Desulfohalobiaceae bacterium
GCATGTCCGCCCAGTCCCAATGTACCATCCAGAAAACATCCCCCTTTTTCCGGCTGCATCCAGTTAACCACCTCTTGCACTAATACCGGGACATGTTCTGACATCTAGATCCTTGTGCAGTGTTTTATCAAATTCTTGTTAAGTTTGTTTTGCTCCGGAACAACCCCACTTCCGGGCAGACACAGTCTTTAGCTATTCTGTGGTACATACATGGAAAACTTGACAGACAAAAATTCTAAATTAACTACCTGAAATTACTAATTTTTATCTTGCACTTTAATCTGTTCACCCCTTGTGACACAACCTGTTGTTTTGATTCAAAAGCTTCGAACTCTTTAGATGGAAAATTATAAATTCAATTCAATTCCGCTATCAAACAGTTCCTGCATTACGTTCTCGTAATTTTCCTCCATTTTCTTGCGGTTTTCTTCAAAGATTTCCCGGTTCCAGATCTCGAATTTATTACCCATGCCAGCCAAAATAACATCCTTTTCCAGCTTGGCGTAATCCCGCAAATGAGGAGGCAGCAAAACACGGGCCTGCTTGTCCATTCTAACCTCCACTGCACCGGAAAGTATGAATCGCTGCAGATTTCTTACATTTCGGTTCAATCCGCTAACCTGTTGCAGGCTGCTTTCGATCTTTTCCCATTCCTGGATTGGATAGCCCACCGCACAGCCATCCAGATTGGTAAGCATAAATTTACCTTCCGGATCGAAGCCCAGAATAACATCCTTGAATTCGGGTGGTAGCATCAATCTGCCCTTACCATCCAAATTGCGGTGTGTATGTCCCCTAAATGACATTTATTACCCACCTATTACCACAGTTCACCACACAATTCCAATAAAAAGCTTTAAAGTCAAGGAGTAAATAAAAAATTCACATTTTTTATCGATCCAAAAATCCGGGGTTGTTTCCTTCCAACTCCACGTGCAGTTCAGCAGATACTGTCTTTTTTAAATATCACCAGCCAACAAGCTGTCTCCGGGTAAGCTGCGCCACTCACCAGATCCCGTTTTAAGCCAAATCTAGAGCCTTTTGGACAATAAAAGTTGACAAAAAACAATTTATCTGCTTTTATTCTAATATGATTCAAAGCAAGACCGAAACAAATACAGGAAGTTATTCAGAGAAGTACTTTCAGATTTCGCCCCAAATCTTGACCAGCTTTCCCAAATTCAGGCCGCCCCTCAACCTTTACATATTCAAGGAAAAAATGAATGATATCGAGCCTTTTCATTATGCAGGACAAAAATTGTCCAAACCAAAACAAAAAGAATTAAGCGAACTTTGCAACGAGGGGAGAATCTTTGTAGCCCGTTCGGATTATCATATTTATGCCGAGCACTTGAGTAAGCAACTGGATTTGATCCTCATGGATACAAATTTAAAGGAGGGCGAGACCGCAGATATTTTGATCCAGGGCCTTACGGAAAGGATCCGGGAATTTTTCGAACAGCCCGTACAACCAATTTTCGACACCTTGTACAATGACCTGCTGGTCTTAACCGAATATCTCTGGCAAGATGCCTACAGGGAAAAGGGCTTGCTAAAAAGACTGCTTTGCCATAACACTTTGGAAAGCTTGAGCTTCAACACCCTTATCTTCGGACTCTCTCTATACATGGAGATTCAGGGTAAAGAATTGAAAAGGGGTTATCTGGACGGCATGGCTATTGGATTATCCTGTACTCTGCTAGGGATGAGTAAAATACCTGAATATGCACGCAACAAACAGCAAAAACTCACCCCTGACGAGGAGAAAAAGATCAAGCAATACCCCCTAACTGGTACAAATATATTGCAAAAACTAAGTGTGAAGAACGAAACCGCCCTAAACTGCGTAAAAGAGCATCAGGAACGCATTAATGGTACCGGATATCCGGATGGATTGCGGGATAAGGAAATTAGTCTGCCCGGAAGAATCGCAGCAATATCATCCGCATTTAGCCACTATCTAGCTCAAATGCCACAAGACAATTCAAGCACCCCGCTTCAAATATCCAATAAGTTAGCGGAAATGCCTAAATTATTCGACTCTCATCTTGCCTCGAAATTCAAGAATATTATCCAAAGGACTTTTGTGGAACTGAATTATTAACTTGAAAGTCAAAAATCCAAGTTTAGCATCTGAAATTATGAAGTTTATATCACCCTTGAATGTTTTTGTTTTTTTATATAATATACTATTTTGACTTTAAAACCTCGGGCAATCTTGTCCGAAGGCACAAGAACAAAAAACTTCGGACTCTTTAGTTATGGAAAATTATCATGGATTTCAGGAAGTCTTAATCAAAATCAGCCAAAAGGCTGCCTATATGCAAATTATGACCCAGTGAGAAATGGCTGTAATCTGTGCGAATCCTCCAAACTGCCTGTTGCAACTGATCCGTTGTAATACCGTTTCGCATTGCTGTATAGGCCTCAATAAAGGCCGCTATGCTGTCGCACGTCTTCAAAAGCTCCCCGTCCTTGGGATCGAATTCATCCAGGTTGTAAGTGCTTAGCAACTGTTCCCTGGAGACTTCCCTGGTAGTACCGTTCGAGTAAATAGTCTTGGTAAATTCCGAGCCAACCTCTACTCCCAAAAAATACGCCAATCTCTCGGAGACACCCCGGTAACCTCCCTGCTCCAGGACCTGAAATATTCGCTGTTTCAATTCCCTGTCCTCATATTCCTTGATCAAATCCCCTATCCTTTGTACCGATCTCTTTACCGGGGAAATAATGTCGCGAGTCAATAATTCCGGCAAATCGTGAAACAAACCGGAATAAAAATTGTTCTGACTGAGCAGGCCGCACATTTTTAAATTGATACTGCAAAAATAGGCATAACAAGCAACTATGAACATGTGTCCCAAAACCGAAGTTTCCGGAATACGCGGAGTTTGGGACCATCTCTTTTGGAATCGCAGTTGTCCGCATTGTTGCAGGAAACGATATATGGAATTATTGTTCCTGGCTATCAGGTTCTCCACACCTTTTATGTAGTTCAAGTCCTCCAGGGACTGCCGAAAATTGGTTTCAATCTCTCTTAATTCCTCATCCCAGGGATTTATCTCCTGAATCAAATTGAACTCCCACTGACTGGCATACAAATGCGCCGCCCTCAGGATCTGTCTTCCCAAAGTATCCTCTTGTTTTTGGTCAAAATAATTGACCAATCTATTCCAGAAATCGTTGTCCATGGGTTGTACCCTGGGTTCCAGCTGTTCCAGTACCCACTCGGTCAACTGTTGATAGTGCACCGGATTCGCCTTGATCTGATAAAAAATCGGGGGCTTGATATCGGTAATGATCAATCTGTACAAGTATTCAAATATTCCCCCTTCGATAATTTCGCGGCTTAAATCTATATCTTCTTGAAATGACAGTTTTTCCGAATTCAATTGATACAAGACCCAGGCGGTAATCATCTTGTGCGCCTGTTTATCCACCTCCCAGAATTCAACCGGGCGGAGCTTGTCGTTCCAGCGCTTCATAAAGGAACCGGAAAAAATCAGTTGCAGTAAACTTTTCCTTATCATGGTCATGCAGAATCTCCTTTCAATCTACTTTCAAGAAACGAACAAAAAACAGTTTACTCAACTCTCAATTTAACTTTTATTAAACACTTCGGCAAGAAAATTCAACCACTTCAGCAACTCCCATTTGCTGCAGGCCGACATTATCCAGGACAACAGGCACGGCTTTTTTTTTCTTGGGTTCAATTTACTGTATATATTTGATTTTTTAATCCATACAAATTTAAAATCCGAAATTCAAATATCGAAATTCGGGC
>CAJXKR010000287.1 GCA_913055815.1 uncultured Desulfohalobiaceae bacterium
TACCTCTACGAGGATCCGCAAAGGTTCACCCGGGAGGTGCACAAGCTCTGCGACGAACTGGAGGAGAGGATAGAAAGGGGTGAAGGTGCTTTTCCGGCAAACACTCCCAGAATACTGATTACCGGATGCCCCATGGCGGTTCCCAACTGGAAGGTTCCCTATATCGTGGAATCAGAAGGGGCAGTAATCGTGGGTGAGGAATCCTGCGTTGGAGAAAGGGGAAACCGCAATTTGACCCGGGATGACGGGGAAAGCCTGGATGATCTTATGGAGGCAGTTCTGGACCGCTACTTCCAGATAGATTGCGCCATATTTACTCCCAACCAGGAGCGTACCGAGCATATACTGGACATGGCCAAGCGCTATCAAGCAGACGGGGTGATACACTATGGCCTGCAGTTTTGCCAGCCCTATATCCAGGAATCCTTTTCAGTGGAAAAGGCGCTTCAGGAAAACGATATCCCTGTCCTGCGCCTGGAGACCGACTATAGCCAGGAAGACACGGGACAATTGCGAACCCGGGTGGAAGCCTTCGTAGAAATGCTTGGATAAAAAATCATCGCAGCAAAAAAGCAGCAGGCCAAATTGTGCAACTCCAAACAAAGAGGTACTTATTTGCATGAATACCAGTTTTGAAAATGAATTAAAGCCATTGGAACGTGTACTACTAGCACATCAGGGAAAGGAAGTGGATAGGGTCCCTGTTTGTTCTCTCGCGGTTGGATGTACGCGCGTATTGAGCGGTGTTTCCTTTGAAGAATTCTCCAGGGACGCTGAAAAAGCTGCCAATTCCATTTATGTGGCAAATCGGCTTATCAATGAAGACGTCATATTTTCATTCATAGATTTGTCCGTGGAAGCAGCGGACTTCGGACAGAAAATGGTCTATCCCTTGAACTCCACAGCACATCCAAATTACGAAGACCTATTAATAAAAGAAGTCAATGATTATAAACGACTGTCAACACCCAATCCAAGACAGTCTCCTCGTATGTCCAATTACTTGGAAATGACAAATAAACTTGTACAATACTACAGGGACTTTTGCCCGGTAGTGAGCTTTGTTTACGGACCTCTCGGGGTCCTTGGCATGATGAGAAGTTACGAGAAACTCTATTTGGATATGCTGCAATACCCGGATGAAGTCAAGGTTGCCTTGGAAACCATAACCCATACTCTAAATGAATACGTGAAAGCGCAATGCGAACTGGGTGTAACCAGTGTATGCATAGATACACTGCCCGGGTCCAGATCCAGTATAAAACCTGAAACATGGGAGGAATTCGAGGGCAAATATGTAAAGCAACTAGCTGACACCATCCGGGAAAGCGGTTGTATGGTCTCAAACCACGGTTGCGGCGATTCACCATATTTCCGGGAAGTAAAGAAATGGATGGAACCGGAATTGATATCATTTGCTGATTTACCCGACGACTGTTCGGATGTAAACGAACTCAAGCAAATATACGGACAGGATTGTACCCTGATGGGATACATTTCAACAGATATGCTCTTTCATGCATCAGCGGCGGAAATTTTGCAGGAATCCTGGAAACAAATCGACACCTTGGGCAAAGGGAGTAAATTTATATTGGCTCCTGGATGTGAATATCCCCCGAATAAAGATATCGTTAATGCAAGGGCTCTCGTCCTTGCCTCCGAGTCCTACAATCGAGCGAATCTGAACATTTTGCGATCATTATGGTAATAGTTGTAACAGTGTTCCAAATTTTTGAACAATATACCTGTATAAAGGATAGTTATGTCCACGAATCAAAATTTGCTACAAGCATTGAATCATCTTGACAAGAACTTATTTTTCGAAGAAGTGGAATCTTTGATAAGAAACGAGCCACATGAGGATATAGTGAATGCTTACTTTAATCCTGGACTGGAACATACCAAAGAAAGATACGAACAAAATTATATAGGTCTCCCGGAGTTCTTGCTTTCAGTCCAGTGGCTCCAGGAACTCTTAAACAAATTGGATCTTAAAAATCGTACACAAAATAATAAACAAATAAAAATTGTACTGGGTGTAATAGAAGGTGACCCTCATGATATGGGCAAAAACATAGTCAAGAAATTGTACGAATGCTATGGATACCAGGTGATTGACCTGGGGAAGGATGTTTCCCAAGACAAATTCGTCCAATCATCACAGGAACATGAAGCGGACATAGTGGGTATTTCCACGATGATGAGCACTACTATGGAGGTCCTGGAAAAAACAATACAAAGGATAAGGGAATCAAGGCCCGAATGCAGGATTGTTACCGGAGGTGCATTTATAAATGCTGCTATAGCAAGCAACATTGGAGCGGATAAATACATTGAAAATGCAATCAATTTGATTCCAGAGACAGAAGAATTACTCACAAACTGATTTTTTCCATAGGTTATATATGTACATAGTGGAAAGCATTCTACCTGAAATTGAACCAGCAGAGACTTTCAAGTCCTTGGGCTACAGCAAAAAGGACAAACCCCCTTCAGCTGTCCAGGAGATTATTGAGTCCACACTGGAAAGGATTTTGAATAATACGCGGCTACTTGCTGGTTACGATATTATCTGCGATTTCGAAGTTGAACCGAAGAGATTGCACACCAAGCATGCTAGTATTGAAAGTACACATATGGCGAAAATCGCAAATTCTGCCCAGGAGATGCTGATCGCTTTGTTTACTCTCAAGGAACTTGAAGATGCTAAAGAAAACAATATAGCCCAAGAGTTTATAGAACACGGACTAAAGGCCTATGCATTAGAACGAGCACAACAGAGAATGATGCAAGAAATTGCCCGACAAAAGAATAAATATGTATCACTTCCTTTCAGTCCCGGATATTGTGACTGGGAGCTAACAGGTCAGGAATTGATTATGCAACATCTGGATCCGGAAGCATTGGGTGTACACATCCACTCTCAAACATACAGCATGCTCCCTGTTTACAGTATATCTTGCGTGAGTTTTCTGGGATATGAAAAAATGGAGAATAATCCTTGCAAATATTGCAATATTAAAAACACATGCAACCAAAGTAGATACCTCAGCTAAAACGTACCTGCTTTAAATGTTGAAAAGCACTGAACCTGGAGCAAAGGCTTATAAGGTCTGAACCATAAAAAGTACTCCCTCTTTTGTGGAGCACTGCAAAATGAGGAATGATATGTTAACTGCAGGAATCACGAGGTCAGAAACACGGACGGCAACCTGTTTCTGGTAACAATCTTCAACAAGCTCAAGGGCGCTTTTTGCTTGATCTTCCGGAGCGCCCACCAATAGGCGCAAAACAATACTTGTATCCAAGCCAAAAGATTTCATTTTTCAGTTCCAAGGCATGATCCAATGGATGAGCGGATGTCTTCCATATTGTGGCTCTTGTCCGAGGCGTATTTTTTAAAACGGCCAAACCAGGTTTGAGATTGCTGAGACTGCAATTTAAGGATCCAGACTTCTTCTTCAGCAATTTCCTTTCGCTCCAATACGAGTTCATCCCCGGGCTGAATACCAAGCTCCCGGCAAAGCTGTACAGGCAATGTAACCTGTCTTTTGCTTGTTAGCCTAATAGTATGAGACATATTATCATTTCCTTACTTATATCTACAAAAGTAAGGTAAGAAATTCCCCTTGTCAAGGCCGCCTTAATAAGGTGACACGGCTTTTTTGTTCTAGAATTCAATTAGCTGTTTGTATTTGAATTTTTTCTTGTTGCAGGAATAAAATTCGGGC
>CAJXKR010000288.1 GCA_913055815.1 uncultured Desulfohalobiaceae bacterium
GGTAGCCATTATGCTCAGGTTGCGGGCGAAGAATCCGGATTTGACTGAATGGAAGGATTTGGTCTACAACCTGAACAATCCTTCTAAAAGGACGCGAATAGGGATCGTGGGCAAGTATGTGGATCTGAAAGAGGCATACAAGAGCTTGCATGAAGCCTTGATACACGGAGGAGCCTTTAATCAGGCCGCAGTGGACCTGGAATATGTGAATGCCGAAGAATTGACTCCGGATAATTTGGAAGAAAAGTTCAATAATATTGATGGTATATTAGTTCCAGGAGGTTTTGGTTTCAGGGGAGTGGAAGGCAAGATTCTGGCCTGTGGATATGCAAGGAGAAAGAATATCCCGTTTTTTGGAATATGTCTGGGTATGCAATGCGCTGTTATTGAATTTGCCAGGAATGTTCTTCAACTGCCCAAGTCCCATTCCAGCGAGTTTTATCCGGATACACCTGATCCGGTAATATATTTGATGACTGAGTGGTACGATGTTCGCAGCCAGTGCGTGCAAAAAAGGGACTCCAATTCAAACAAGGGCGGAACAATGCGCCTAGGGGCCTATCCTTGCGAGTTGAAGGGGGAGACCAAAGTCAAAAACGCCTATGGAAAGGATCGGATAGATGAACGCCACAGGCACAGATATGAGTTCAATAATTCCTATCTAGAGGATGTTGAGAGCAACGGACTGATTGTCTGCGGCAGTTCCCCGGACAAGGAATTGGTGGAGATTGTGGAAGTCGAAGACCATCCCTGGTTCGTGGGGTGTCAGTTCCACCCGGAATTCAAATCCACACCCATGAAACCCCATCCCTTGTTCCGGGAATTTATAAGGGCTTCCTTGTCCGGGGCTGGAAGGTGATTTTAGACAGTTGCCCCGCAATCCGGATGTCATGTTTGATCAATCCTGGGCTGTTAAAGGAAACACGAGAAAAATCAGGATTGGTAGGTTGTTAATGGATGTGAAAAAATTGTATCAGGAGTGTAGTCAGGAACTTTTTTTTATCGCAGGCCCCTGTGTTCTGGAGAGCCTGGAACTGGGCATGGAAGTGGGTGAAGAATTGGCTACCCTGGGCAGGGAACTGGGAGTCAGGATAGTGTTCAAGAGTTCCTTTGACAAGGCCAACAGGAGTTCCATTCACAGTTACAGGGGGCCGGGCCTGGAAAAAGGCTTGGACTGGTTGGGACAGATAAAAGAGAAGACCGGATTGCCCGTGACCACGGATATTCACCTTCCGGAACAGGCCCCTTTGGTTTCCCAAGTCTCAGATATTTTGCAGATTCCCGCCTTTTTGTCCAGGCAAACCGATTTACTCCTGGCTGCCGCAGATACCCAAAAGATAGTAAATGTAAAGAAGGGCCAGTTTATGGCTCCTTGGGATATGGAAAATGTATGCAATAAATTGCAACAGGCAGGAAACAATAATATAATATTCACTGAACGCGGCAGCTGTTTTGGATACAACAACCTGGTGGTGGACTTCAGGTCGCTGCCCTTGATGCAAAATATTGGCACTCCGGTGGTGTTCGACGCCACCCATTCAGTGCAGATCCCCGGAGGTCAAGGTGGAAGTTCAGGCGGACAGAGAGATTTTGTCCCGGTACTGGCCAGGTCAGCAGTAGCCGCCGGATGCAATGGAATCTTCACCGAAATACATCCTGACCCGGACAAGGCCCTGTGCGACGGTCCAAATAGCTGGCCCCTGCAGGATATTAGCTTACTGTACAAGGGGCTTATAAATATAAGGAAGGCTTTATGAGTCCCGAAGAGTCGGCAAAAAATATCCGGATCCTGTTGTGCGATGTAGATGGTGTTTTCACTGACGGTGGATTGTATTACGACAATAACGGAAATGTGACCAAGAGGTTTCATGTACAGGACGGTTTTGGTGTAAAATTGGCCCAGGCAGCGGATTTGGAAGTAGGAGTGCTTACAGGCCTGGAGTCCGAGGCAGTACGCCAGCGTATAGGTGAGCTTGGTATAAAGGAATATCATGCAGGGAAATTCGATAAAGAGGAAATACTAAACGATATATCTCACCGGCACAACATACAATTACAGGATATTGCCTTCGTGGGAGACGATTGGGTGGATGCCGTCCCCATGAGCAGGGTTGGATTGCCTGTGGCTGTGGCAAATGCTCAACCGGAAATAAAGGATCTTGCAACCCTGCTAACGGAAACACCCGGGGGAAGCGGAGCGGTAAGAGAAGTTGTCAACTTTATTCTCAGGGCTCAAAATAAAATGCCTCAACTTTGGGAGAAATGGAATCATTGCAGAATAAGCGGATAATTTTTTTTTTACTAGTTTTATTAACCGCATTGGGTGCCGCTTTTTGGTATTTTCCCCAGGCTCCGGAGGACAATGGGCTGGAAATAGATACCTCGGTTTATATTAATCTGGACGATGTTGAATTGGTACAGGGAGAAGCCGGGAGGGAGAAATGGGAACTTATAGCAAAGAAAAGCAAGTATTTCAAGGAGGAGAAGCAGATCAAGGTTTATAGTCCCAAATTCAATTTTTATTTGAAAAATTCGACCCATGAGATTAGTATGCATGCACCAATCGGAACTGCGAATCCGGAAGAATCCGAAATAAGGCTTTGGAACGGAGTAGTTGCGAATTATGCCGGGAACAAAATGACTGCGGATAGTATGCACTATCTAGGGAAGGATGAAAAGATAGAGTTTCGGGGCGGTATACGTTTAAGTCGAAAGGACTACTTGGTTAAGAGTGAAAAAGCCAGTTTGAATCTGGAAAAACAAGAGCTTTCTTTTCAAGGAGAGGTAAAGGTCTATCTTGGTGAAAGCATCTAAGGCGCGTGTGCAAAAAGGCGTTTTGCAGGCTTGAAGGACAGGATGTAGATGTCAGAAGACAGAAAAATCAAGATGTTATAAAACGTAACCTCTGACTGAAACCCGGGAATTGTATTTTTGCAGTCGCATCCTGTAAACACCTCCAGACTTGAAACGGCTGCAAATAACTTTTACAGCCATATCCTGCAGCGTTAAAATATAAAAGGATTTATTAACATAATGTACATCCCTTGCAAAATCCAAAATTCCTTCTTTTTTTTGTGTTTTTGTATTATTGCTTTCTTGGTGTCGAGCCAAGGTTTAAATGCCGGGAATTCCACTCTTTTTTCAAAAGGGAACCAAGGTAATGCTACCAGGATTACAGCCCGGAAAATGGTGTACACGCACAAGAATAATCAAATAAATTTTGTTGATAATGTTATTGTTGATACCAAAGATTTCCGGATGAAGTGTGAAAATCTCGTGGTTTATTTGAACCAGGCAGCGGTTTCCGATTCCAAATTAAAAACTGGGCAGGAAAAAAAAGAAGGGTCCCGACGTGCCGGGGGTGTAAATCAGCAATCCATGGATATACAACAGAGTCTTGATAAGGTTGTAGCCAAAAAAAATGTGCAGATCAGAATGGAAAATCGTTCCGCAGAAAGTTCTAAAGCGGTATATTTGCGCCAGAAAAATCTTTTGGTCTTGACCGAGGATGTGCTATTAAAGGAAGGGCCCAACAGGATCCGGGCAGATACTGTTAGACTGTATCTGGATGAAAACAAAAGTGAAATCGTGAGTGGAAAACAAAATCAGGTGGAAGCCTTGATATTTCCTTCATCAAACTCTTCTGAAACAAGGCAATAATGACCTGCCTAAAAGCACACAACATTACAAAATCCTACGGAAAACGTCTGG
>CAJXKR010000289.1 GCA_913055815.1 uncultured Desulfohalobiaceae bacterium
CTATCTGCACCTCTTGTTCGAGCTGGCGATATATTTCCTGCATACCAGTCTTAAGGGCTTCCAATGGATTGGCTGAGGTGGAAAGGTAGGTCTTGGCCAAAACCCTTAACTGCTTATCACTGGTCAAAATAGAGCCATATTCAACCTCATCCGACAGCAGGGCAAGCTTGGTACTCACAGATCCCACATCTATGCCCAGATAGGCCTTAACGGGTGCTCCTTTCCGCCCCCTACTACTGTCCGATTGGTAATTATTTTGGATACAGGGATTTTTTTCTGCCTTTCCAGGTTGCCCGCAAGATCTTAATGGACGCAATCTCTCTGCATCCTGCAAATCCAGGTTAAAATATTCCACCAGTCCATCCTTCCCCGGATAGTATGCCTGGTTTCCCTTGCGCATTCCCTCCAGAGATGCTCCTATAGCGCCCATGATCTTGAAATTTTCCGGGACCAGAAATTCCTGATCCCCCGACACCAAGGTCTCCCGCATAGCCCGGCGTACACCCAGATTCGCAGCCACACCGCCCTGAAATATAAGCGGTGGCTTTATTTCCTTGCCCTTGGCTATATTGGTTTTCAGGTTCCTGACAATGGCAAAACACAAGCCTGCAACCACCTCGTAATCCGGCATCCCGTTTTGCTGCAGATGGATCATGTCCGACTTGGCAAAAACAGTGCATCTTCCCGCAATGGAAGGAATCAATTCAGCTTTCAGGGCCATCTTTGAAAATTCCTGCAGAGAATATCCCATCCGGGAGGCCTGTTGTTCCAGAAAGGCACCTGTACCTGCCGCACACACGGTATTCAAGGCAAAATCCTGAATATAAAATTCCGAGTTTTGATTGGAATTTACTATTATCAGCTTGGCGTCTTCCCCTCCTATGTCAATGATAGTCTTGGCCTCTGGATGATAGAATTCCACAGCCTTTGTATGACAAATCACCTCGTTAACAAAAGGCACATTCAAAATAGAGGCAATCCTCTTACCCCCGGTTCCGGTACAACTTATAGTTCGAATACCGTCTGTGCCGAACTCCTGCTCCACTGAGCTCAACAAATCATATGCAACTTGCAATGGGCGTCCATGGGATGCACGATAATCAGAATAATGGACAGTCCCTTGCTGTGACATCACAGCAAACTTGCATGTTCCGGATCCTACATCCAAACCCAGGTGAAACTTTTCAGTCATGGTTAACTCTCTGTTTACAAATTTACCACTCTCGGAGAAAACCTGGACAAGCCGGCACAAGACAGGCTTTGCCGGCAAAAGGCCTCTACATCCAAGACTTTTAATAAAGTAAACATTTTTTACATATCCTGTCAAATTTATTTGGTTAAACCAAGTGCAAATTTATACTAAATAATATGAGATATCATAATGTTATAACAAGTTATCTCAAAACGGAGTGCTGGGTACCAGTTTGAGCTAAGCCATCGGAGATGGCTGGGCGAGTTCAGCAGAACCGGAAATCTTGTCCGAAGGAACAAAAAACAGCTACCTGCCGTGCATAGTTAATAATCTGATATGATCTCAAACCAAGGGGTATTTAGCAAGTAAACAAATCTGCACATTTTTGCTAATACTCCTTGTCATTTTTAAATTTTTGTCATAATTTTGACAGATGATACAACGATTTAATTTTTTACGTACCCGGTTTAAACCCCAGAAAATTTTGCAGCTAAAACCCATTTACCCAATTACTGGCTAGATACAATTACAAAGCGGATTTTCACTGCAAAATCACAGGAGGACAATTCTTGACATCCGGATCATATAGAATAATCGGCAGCAGTCCAATGCTGGAAGGAGTTTTAAAGACAGTGAGCAAAGTTGCGCCCACTGAAAGTACAGTGCTTGTAACCGGTGAATCAGGTACTGGCAAGGAACTGATAGTCAAAGAATTGCACTACAACAGTCCAAGGGCGGATCAGCCTTTCGTGCCCATCAATTGCGGAGCTATTCCCAAGGATTTGCTGGAATCCGAACTTTTCGGGCACGAAAAGGGTGCGTTTACACATGCTGTAAGAAGCAGGATGGGACGTTTCGAAATGGCGCACGGGGGGACCGTTTTACTGGATGAAATCGGAGAACTGGATCAACCCTTGCAGGTAAAGATCTTGCGGGTTATCCAGGAAAAAGAAATCGAAAGGGTGGGCGGTAATCAGGCCAAAAATGTGGACGTCCGGATCATTGCTGCTTCCAACAGAAATTTGGAACATGAGGTGGAGCAAGGACGATTTCGAGAGGATCTGTATTACCGCCTGAATGTGGTCCCGGTCCACCTACCTCCGTTGCGGGAACGAAAGGAAGATATCATGACTTTGGCAAAGCATTTCCTGAGTTCCTACTGCCAAAAAAAACAAAGGAATATATTGGAAATCAGCCCCCAAGCCGAAAAGATGCTGAAAAACTATTCCTGGCCTGGCAATGTCAGAGAGTTGGAAAACTTCATGGAAAGAATGAGTATTCTATGTGAAGGGGACAGTGTTCAATCCGAAGACCTGCCTGACAAGATCTTGAGCGAAAACAGCTCCTGTTCAAGTACTACTCCAGACCGGGAGCCCGCGGCACAGAATAGTGGCAATTTTTGGCCCAGCCTGGAACAATTAAGGGCATACAATACCAATCTCAAGGATATGATGGAACAATTCGAAGCCAGCTTGATCCAAGAAGCCCTGAGTGAATCCGACGGAGTCAAGAACAAGGCGGCGGAAAAACTGGGTATCAAGCGCACAACCTTGATTGAAAAATTAAAGAAGTTCAACAATTCTTGACTTGAAAACTCGATCCCCTGGATTGAAAAATCTTTAACAATGATTAATTTAATAAATATAGTCAAATCCAGGTCAATATCAAGCCCAAAAAACACAACTTTTTGGCTTAAAAATTGCAAAATGGACATTGTGTTAAAGAAAAAAAATTTTATAAAATATGTAGTTATTCTGATTTTACCCCTTCTATACGGACTGTTGGGTAGTCCGAGCGTGGTTTGGGGATTGGAATACTATTGGGGCGACCACCCGGACAAGGAACGACTGGTATTTGACTTCTCCGAAAACTTGCCTTCTTACCAAATAGACAGAGACTCCAAAGACAGTATAAGCCTGTCCCTGCCCCTTGACACCTGGGAAAGAGAGAATCGCCCCGTCTCCAGACAAATAGAAGACATGGACTTGCTGCAATCGGTTAATATAACCGGGGACAAAATCAGTATAAATTTACAGACTCCCAAGTTCGGGTACACCTATTTCAGACTTCAGGATGAGAACAAGCTGGTATTCGACGTGTTCAGAGACACTCTGGGCAGCAATTGGAAAAAAGAACCAACTCCGGAAAATCCGGATACCAAGCAAGAACAAGAAGTCCTGCAAGCGATCAGCAAAAGCACGGCTGATAACGAGAAGGATGCCGAAGGTAACACCACCCTGAACAAACAAGAGGAACAAGCAGCTAAAGGAGATAAAAAGAATAAAACCCGGCAGAACGAAAGAACACCCCAAAGCTCCAATAAAACTTCCGGGAAGAAGCAATTGGCAGCCCGAGACGAGACCAAGAACAAATCCCGCGACTCCAAAAACGGATCTCTCACAAACAGATCAATTGAAACTTCAGCTTCCAGTGAACCTGCAAACAACAAATTAATACAACCGGTTAACAAATCCACATTGACTTCCTCCAAATCGAATAAAAGTACACATACCTTC
>CAJXKR010000290.1 GCA_913055815.1 uncultured Desulfohalobiaceae bacterium
CTGGATTCCGGCTGAAGCCTGTGCTGGACTACGATCCAGTACCTGTGCTGGACTACGATCCAGTACCTGTGCTGGACCACGATCCAGTACCGGAATGACTTTGTTGTGAAAGCGACAAAATATGTATGACAAACCACTAGTTCCCATTCAGAAATTCCCTAATTTCTGGATACAGAAATAACAAGTTTTCAATTAGGAAATTAGTTTTTTTCGTTACTTCCTTGTGCCACGCACTGGGCATGAAGGTTAACAAGGTCGAAGGAACAGATTCGGGGTGCCGGATTCTAAAGTGTAAGTGCTTACAAAATCAAATTGGCAGGAGCAGTAAACATGGAAAACAGATCCAAATATTTGCCCAACAAGGGAGACAAATGTGCCAGATGCAGAAAAGAGGCTTCTATTTGCCTTCCAGCCCACCGCGCCAACTTCTGCCCGGGATGCTTTGTGCACTATTTTGAAAACGCGGTTGAACGTGGAATAAAAAAGATGAGGCTGAACAGGCAAGACCCCCTGATGATAGCGGTATCCGGTGGCAAGGATTCACTGGCAACTTGGCAGGTCCTCAACGATTTGGGGCTGGATACCAAAGGACTGTTCATAAACCTGCAAATCGATGAATTCTCCCAAAAATCCAGGGAAGCTGTACAAAAATTTGCAGAAGACCGGGGACTGGATTGGTCAGAATACGATCTAAAAACAGAAATCGGATATACTATCCCGGAACTGCATCAACAGAGGCAAAAGAAATTCTGCTCCTTGTGCGGAAGAATCAAGAGACAATTGATCAACAGGCTGGCTGCGCGGGAAAATTTCCAAACTGTTGCCACCGGACACAATCTGGACGACGAAGCCTCCAGGTTGTTGGGCAACCTGATCGATGATCGTCAGGACTTCGTGGAAAAACAATACCCTTTTTTGCCCTCCCCGCATCCCAGGATCCCGGCAAAGTTCAAGCCTTTGTACAGGCTGGAGAAAAAAGAGATCCTCTATTACTGCGAATTAAAAAATATTCAATATCTAAATCAAAAATGCCCTTTTTCAAAAGGTGCAACCAGCAAATACTTCAATCAGACCCTGGAGTTTTTGGAGGACAAAATGCCGGGAACCAAAAGGGATTTCCTGTATTCCTATCTGAAAAAAGACAAAAACCTGGTTTACGAAGAGCCCTTCAACAACTGCAGGGAATGCGGAGAACCCACCTACGTGGAGCTGTGCGGAATCTGCAGGTTGAAGAATTCATTGTCCCGGGACAATATTTAAAGAATTATTCTTCAGGGATTGACTAAACAGTCAATCCTTAATATTATACTGGTCAGACCTCTTACCAGTTGGAAAAACTTTATGCAAAACCATGGCAAAAAATACACCAGTCCGGTAATACACGCGGAGCAAATACTAATAAACGCAATCCTGGACAACGAGTATCCACCCGGGAGCATGCTCCCTAATGAACGAACACTGGCCAGGGAACTCAGCATAACCCGTCCCACCCTGCGAGAAGCCCTAAAAAGGATGGAAAGGGACGGATGGCTGTGTATCCGTCACGGCAAACCCACCACAGTCAACCATTTCTGGACACAGGGAGGATTGAATGTACTAAGCGGGATAACCCAGTTCAGGGAAAAACTACCTTCCAATTTTATCTACTATCTGTTGGAAGTACGAATAGCGGTGGCACCCCACTATACCAGCATGGCGATTCAGGAAAACGGTGCAAAGGTGTTGGAATCCCTGTCCTCAACTGATTACCTGGATCAAGATCCCCATGAATTCGCCAGATTCGATTGGGACCTGCACCACAATCTAACCGTGTATTCCAACAATCCTGTATATACATTGATCCTGAACGGATTTAAAAACACTTATTTCCAGCTTGCCGGTTTTTATTTCCAGTCTCACCAGGCCAGGGAAAAATCAAGGGTTTTCTACCAAAATCTGCGACAACTGGCTGAACAGGGAAACTACCTGCAGGCCAAGGAACTAACTGAGACAACCATGCGTGAAAGTCTGGAATTGTGGGAAGAAATAGAACAAGGAGAATTTTTATGAAGAGATGGAATGGATGGGGGGATACAGAGACCTACATGACCTTGTCACCCGGGGCGAAAGAATTGCTTGTTCAAAAGACGGGGGAAGGTACCCCGCAAAAAGACTCTGATATGGAATCCGTGTTGGCAAAAGTCCCGGTATCCAAACTGCCCGAACATTCGATAATATCCAGGGATGCCCAATCACGTCTGCTCCATGCCAGGGGGCAAAGCATGCCGGATTGGATAGCATTAAGGAGCGGGCAAATTTCCAGTTTCCCGGACGGAGTTGCATCCCCCACTGATCGGGAGCAACTCCAGCAAGTCCTGGATTTTGCCCATAAGTCCGAAAGCATATTGATTCCCTACGGAGGGGGGACAAGTGTACTCGGGCATATCAATCCCCGGGAAACCGACAGGCCGGTGATCACCCTTTCCCTGAACAGGCTGAACAAGATGCTGGACATTAATGAAAGATCCAGGCTGGCCACTTTCCAGGCCGGAGTACTGGGGCCGGAACTGGAGGATAAACTACACAAGGCAGGCTACAGATTGGGACATTTTCCCCAATCCTTTGAATATTCCAGCCTGGGGGGATGGATAGCGACCAAATCCTCTGGCCAGCAATCATTTGGCTACGGCAGGATAGACGACTTGTTCTGCGGGGGAAACCTGCACACCCCACAGGGAGAACTGCATCTACCCGTGCATCCCTCGTCTGCAGCCGGCCCGGATTTAAAACAGATAGTCCTGGGATCTGAAGGTAGAATCGGGATACTTTCCGAAGCAACTGTAAAGATAAGCCCGTTTCCGGAAGTGGAACAATTCTACGGCATGTTCCTGCCGCATTGGGAAGCCGCTCAAAGGGCTGTGCAATATCTTGCGCAGAATCAATTCCCTATTTCCATGATCAGACTAAGCAATGCCGAGGAGACCAGGTCCCAGCTCGCACTGGGAGGACACGACAGGTTGAACCAATATATCAAAAGATACCTCAAAATGCGGGGCATTAACCCGGAAGATGCATGTATGCTCATGCTGGGGTTTACCGGCTCCAAGTCCAGGGTCAAGTATGCCAAGTCCGAAGTTATGCCCATATTGAAGGGCAAGTTCAATGCTGTGAACATGCATCGATTCATGGGCAATGCCTGGGCCAAAACCAGATTCAAGGCCCCGTACTTAAGGAACACACTCTGGGACCAAGGATACGCAATAGACACCCTGGAGACCGCAGTTACCTGGGACAAGGTAACCCAGACCATGCAGGCGGTGGAAGACTCCCTGCGCTATGGACTGGAGGACCGCGGCGAAAAAGTGCACGCATTCTCTCACCTCTCACACTTCTATACCACGGGTTGCAGCCTGTATACCACCTACTGCTTCCGGATAGCCTCCAGCCCGGAAGAGACGTATAGTCGCTGGCAAAGACTCAAGGATGCGGCAAGTAGGACCATAATCGAGCAACAGGGAACCATAAGCCACCATCACGGGGTGGGAGCCGACCACCGGGATTACCTGGCTGCGGAAAAGACAGAACTGGGCATTTCCACCCTGCAGTCCCTGTGCAGGCACTTCGATCCCAGGGGAATCATGAACCCCGGCAAGCTGGTGGAATAAACCAACATGTGTTGAACATGAAAAGTTTTAGAGTGTTAAAGTTTTAGGTTTTAGGGTTTT
>CAJXKR010000291.1 GCA_913055815.1 uncultured Desulfohalobiaceae bacterium
CAGCCATGTACTCCTCGTAAAACTCGACCAGATCGGTGTGGAATTCCTCGTTTGCGGTTTGAATGTACTCCTGACCGTCTTCAATGGTATATCCCGGCATTCCGGGTAAAAATTGGGATATCATGCCTTCGTGGCTGAAATAAGGCAATTGGACCCATAAGGGAATTTGAGGGGTGTATTCAAATACCAGGTCAGTAGCTTCTTGATGGTCGGTCAGCGGGATGCTGCCGATTAAAAGAGGAAGACTATTGGGCTCAAATTTATTTTCCATGATTTCCTTGGTCCTAGTTTTTCAATTTATGAAAATTTACTAATTGCATCTCTGGAAATTCCAAATTTACGGTTGGAATCTAATTAAGTGATGCCCCCGGATTTTGGCCGGGGGCGTTGATATATTTATGATTAGTTTTCAGGTTTTCTAAAGCAAAACCAGCCCCAGTCCAGGTGGCCGTATTTTGCACCTTTTACCCAGTTTTCCAAACCGGTTTTCATGTGGCTTAGATAATTCTCACTTACATCGTTAGATCTCAGTTCCTCTTCCCTGTTAATGGTCTCTTGTAGAACACTTCCGTAGTGATTGACCAACTGTTGGGGTTGGCTAATGTACTGAACTACTTCCATCCCCAGCTCCTTGGCAGTTTCCACGTAAAATGTGGGAGTAGCAAGCGACTTGAGGTGCAGTCTGTTCAAGATGGGTTGCAGGAATTCTCTAAAGCAGTCCTCTGTTTGCATGGGATCTGAAAATACCATTTCGCCACCTTTTTTCAAAACGCGATGGGCCTCTTGCAGTACCTTTCTGCGGTCCGCGCTGTGCAGAATTGCATCCTCGGACCAGACAACATCGAAGCTTTCGTCCTCAAACGGTACGTCTTCGAAGTTTCCGTCGTAGACCTCGATCTTGTCATCGAACCCCTGTTCCCTGTTTTTTCTTCTGTGGCGTTCATTTTCCACTTCACTAAGGTTCAGGCCCACTACATAGCATCCGTACCTGTTTGCCAAGTGTCTGGCTGTACCGCCAATGCCGGAGCCAAGATCCAGCACCCTGCAATTGGATTTATTATTGATATTGTAGGACAATGATGCAATTCCGTCTACACTTCTTCTGCTGGCATCGTAAATCGTGTCTTCCGGGGTTCGAAAGGTCCCGATGTGCAGATCTTCTCCGCCCCAAATAGTTGAGTAGAACGTGTGGGCGTCGTGACTGTTGTAATATTCCTGCGCGGTTTCAACAGCCTCTAGTCTTTCTTTAACGTCTTGTTCTTGATTCATAATAATCCTCCTTATAACGTTTCGGATTAAGCATCTAACCCGAACTTATTTATTAGTAGTTTCGCTTTATCTGAAAACTAAGTTTACAGTTTGAATATCAAAAGGAAACTACTAAAATTAGCAAATACTCAGGCAGTATTTTCTCTGTATAATCTCTAAAAATTGGCATTATATCTTTGCCAAAACTGCTCCATGCTGAAACTATGGTCCTGGGTACCCTTATGTTCGACACTGAAACTTGCACAAGTGGCCCCAAGTTTGGCAGCCTCTTGCAGTTCTTTCCCCAGGCAGAGTCCTTTTATAAGTCCGGACCTGAAGGCGTCTCCTGCACCAGTTGGATCTACTGCCGTAACACCTTTTACTGCAGGCACTTCTGTCTCTTTTCCCCGCTCCTCGATTCTTGCCCCGTGCTCTCCCAAGGTGGTAACTATTGACTGGGTCCTTTGTAAGAGGTCATCCTTGCTGCATTCAGTTGCCTCGGTTATTAGACTTAACTCATAGTCGTTTGCAATCAACATCCTGGAGCCGGTAATCATTTCCAGTAGTTGTTCCCCGGAAAATGCGGGTATATTTTGACCGGGATCAAATATGTAGGGTATGCCCTCTTCCTTGTACTTCAAGGGATAATTTTGCATATCTTCCAGATTGCCAGGAGACACAATCGCTATGCTTTGAGATGAGAACTCCCTGCTTGTCTGATAAGTGGAGTAGTTCATTGCTCCCGGATTGAAAGCTGTAATTTGGTTGTCGTCGTGATCTGTAGTGATATAAGCACTCGCCGTGGGTAGATCTTGTTTCAATTCTATCCCTTGGGTTGAAATCCCGTGTTCTTTAAGCCAGTTATCGTACCTGTCAAAATCGCTTCCTGCTGTTGCTAATATTGTGGGTTTTTCCTGCAGCAATGCAAGCGAATACGCTATGTTCCCCGCAGTGCCTCCAAATTTTTCTTCCAGGTCCTGCACCAGAAAACATACATTCAGGATATGAATTTTTTCCGGTAGGATATGATTGGCAAATTTGTCCGGGAAGTTCATGATTCTGTCGTAGGCCATTGAGCCTGAGATATAGATATCCATGTCTAATTAATCCTTTTACTGATTTGGCTTTAAATTTTAACCTGTTTTAATTGGGGTACAAGGGCTAGAAAGATTGACTATCGGGCGCGATAAAAATGATCGCGCCCGAATTGTGTTGGGTAAAAATCTAGATTTTACATGCAGTCCTTAGATCTTCTGTTGCATCGGTTTGTTCCCATTTGAATTCCGGATTTTCCCTTCCAAAGTGTCCATAACAGGATGATTCCTTGAATATGGGTTTCTTCAGATCCAAATTCTTGATTATGTAATACGGCCTCAGATCAAAGACCTCCCTGACTGCTTGGGTCAAAGTCCTGTCGTCGACTTGTCCGGTACCCCTGGAAGTAACCAGTACTGAAACAGGATCTGCCACTCCGATTACATAAGCCAATTGTACTTCGCATTGTTCCGCGAGGTCGGCAGCAACTACATTCTTGGCAATATATCTTGCCATGTAGGCGGCTGAGCGGTCTACCTTGGAAGGATCTTTTCCGGAGAATGCGCCTCCGCCATGGCCACCCATGCCGCCATAGGTGTCCTGGATTATTTTTCTCCCGGTCATGCCGCAGTCACCCAACGGTCCGCCAATCACGAACCGTCCGGTAGTATTGATAAATACCCTGAGATTCTCGTCAATCAGATTTTCCGGAATGGTGTTGTAGATAACCTCTTTTTCTATTCCTTCTTTTATATCTTCGTAGCTCACCTCGTCGTCGTGTTGGGCAGAAACTACTATATTGTCGATTCTGATAGGTTTGCCGTTTTCGTACTCCATTGCTACCTGAGTTTTTCCATCAGGCCTTAGAAAGTCCAGTATACCTTTCTTCCTGGTATAGGTTAATCTGCGGCTTAATTTGTGGGCGTAATCTATGGGTGCGGGCATTAAGCTCTCTGTTTCCTTGCAGGCAAAACCGAACATCATTCCCTGGTCTCCGGCTCCCTGTTCCTCGGGCTCCTTCCTGTTTACCCCCATGGAAATATCTGCGGATTGTTTGTCCAGGGAGGACAAAACTGCACAGGTTTCGTAATCAAATCCCATATCAGAACTGGAATATCCAATATCTTTTACTGTATCCCGTGCAACTTGGGCTATATCTAAATTACCGGAACTTGTGATTTCTCCACCCACAAATACCAATCCTGTAGTAACCAGTGTCTCGCATGCCACTTTGGATCCCGGATCTTGGTCTATCAAGGTGTCCAGTACCGCATCGGAAATTCTGTCCGCTACCTTGTCCGGATGTCCCTCAGTGACAGATTCCGAGGTGAACATGTAGTTTCCTTTAGATCCTATCATTTTCTAACTCCTTTAATTATTCAGATTTTGAGATTGTTGAAAACTGT
>CAJXKR010000292.1 GCA_913055815.1 uncultured Desulfohalobiaceae bacterium
CAGGCCCGGATCCTATCACTGCGACTTTCTTGCCGGTGGGTTCCTTCTTGGGAGGAAGCTCACCAGATCCGTAGTTCTTTTCGTAATCCGCAGCAAAACGCTCCAAATGGCCTATGGCAACCGGGGAGTCCTTTTTGCCAAGTATACATTCCTTTTCGCACTGCTCCTCCTGGGGGCAGACCCTTCCGCAGATAGCGGGAAGGCTATTTTTCTCCCAGATCTTGCGTATGGACTTGGTAAACTCCCCATCCTTTATATGCTGAATAAAGCCGGGAATATCGATACCAACGGGGCAACCCTGCACACAAGCGGGTTTCTTGCACTGCATACATCTCTGGGCTTCCTTTTGGGCCATTTCCACTGTATATCCAAGAGGAACTTCGTCAAAATTCCTGGCCCTCTCCTGGGCTTCCTGTTCAGGCATTCCCTGGCGAGGAATCTTTTCCTTCTTATCCTTCTGTTCAGCCATATTCATCCTCCATTTTTAAATAACTTTCTTTCTAATCGGATTGATTGCGACTTTCTTTTAACACTGGGAGTAGAGTATACAAGACCAAGCCTTGATAATCACATTTTTAAAATATCTAGACTCAGATTTTTCTCTACATATATTTTCTGTTTAAGAACGGGCATTCCCGGATAACAGATAACAGTCTTTTATGCTAACTCCCATGCCTTAACGGGCACAACGAAGCATGGGCAATCTCGACCCTGTCCCTGCTTTGGCAGGGCGGGGCGAGCAAAATTCTTGTTCTTACCCCTAAAACCTTGGCAATCTCGTCTAAGAAGTAGCGAGAAAACTCTGAAATTTTTTCATGTTAAGAGCCGCATTCACATTTATACTTCTCATAGGCCTGTTTTTCCATGTCTGTATAGGCCTGCAACCTGGAGCTCAGTTCTTGAAAATCCACTAATTTAGCATCGAATTCCGGACCGTCCACACAGGCAAAGCGAGTCTCATTTCCCACGGTCACCCGGCAACAACCACACATGCCGGTGCCATCCACCATAATTGCATTCAGGCTCACCAGGGTCTTAACATCGTAATACGCAGTCATTTTGGAGACAAATTTCATCATGGGTACAGGACCCACGGCGATTGTCTCTGCAATCTCCTTGCTTTCCAATTGCTGTTTGAGCACATCAGTAACAAAGCCGTGATGGCCACATGTACCGTCATCAGTGCAGATATGAAACTCATCCGAATACTCCTTCAGCCAATCCTCCAAAATTAACAAATCTTTTGTTCTAGCGCCTATAATAGTTACAACATAATTGCCGGCTTCCTTCATTGCCTTAACAAGAGGGTACATAACCGCAATTCCTGTACCTCCGCCTACACAAACCACATTTCCTACCTTCTGGATGTCAGTGGGCTTGCCCAGTGGCCCGGTGATATCCTGAAAGGCCTCACCAACCTCCATATCCATAAACAAGGCGGTAGATTTTCCCACCACCTGATAGATGACTGTAATAGTCCCCCTTTCCGGATTGGTAGCAGCCAATGTCAAGGGGATCCTCTCTCCTTTCTCGTTTGCTCTAAGAATTACAAACTGACCAGGCTTGGCTTTCTTAGCAATAAGTGGCGAACTGATCTCGTTCATCGCCATGGAACCATCGCCCATTATCTCTTTCTTCAAGATCTCAAACATACTAACCTCCAATTGTCGATCTTTTTTGTGCTTAGACTCAATAAAAAATGTTTCTGTCACATAAAATTGGTGTCTTATCCAATCATTCTTTATTATTTTCCAGTAAATTCAATTTGGATTTGATATTATTCCGGATCCAGGTCTTATCCCACCATTCCAGCGGAGACACGGGTACTCCGGAAACAAGTATTGCAAAATGCAAATGATCACCCCCTGCCATCCCGGTCGATCCGGTATTACCAATAATCTCGCTCTTGTCGACCTTGTCTTTTTCTTGCACATTTATCCGGGACAAATGGGCATACATACTCTGAAGTCCCAAACCGTGGTCAATAATCACCACCTGGCCAAAAATGCCCAACCATCCGGTGTATGCCACTTTACCCGCGTTGGCGGCAGGGACTTTTGCGCCTTTTACAGAGGCTAAGTCAACACCCAAATGCCTTTGATTGTCTATCTTTTCACCCTGATTATAATATGTCCTGTAAGTCCCAAAGGATGAGCTTTTGGCAGAGTCGGGGAGTCTCATGAATGCTCCGGACCAAAGGGGCTTTTTCTCGGTTTGCCTTCCCACGCTTAAAAGCTTCTCTCTATTCTTTGCACGCAGTTCTTTATTTACCTTGAGGAACAATTTCAGCTTATCTGTAGTCCCGGGAAAATTATCCTGGAATCCCGGCATTTTTTTCTGAAGAAAATTCGAACTTATCCGGATATCGGAATTAAGGAAATTCTTCCTACTTACAAAATAATTAAAACCTGTCTTTCTCACATTGCCTGCTTTATCTACAGCCTTTATCAGGAGATTGGCATCCCTTCCCACAAACTCGTAGGGATAAGAAAAAAAGCACAAATACATATCGCTTTCAGGTGGGCTGTAAGCGGGAAAAAAGTAACCATTCGCCTGCACGCCGATCTTTTTCACGGATTCGGAAACATTGAAAGCCACCAGTCCGGAGCCTCCGACTTTCAGGTTATGCTTGTAGCTTTTCAATGTAATCCTGGGCGGCTCGGTATCCAGGGTATAGTTGAAAGTCTTGACAACCACATTACCCTTGAACCAATTATTCCAGGAATTATCCCGCACCTTGATCTTAATACTGAGTGCACCGTCTTTTAACCTGTATTTTTCCAATCCCAATACCTTACTTATCTCATCCACTTTCTTGTCAAAATCCTTTTTAAACATCTCTATTTCCTTATCACCCTGGAGAAGGTGAATAGAAACAAGATCAAGCCCGGAGTCCTTGTCCCGGGATTGGAAATCAAACTTGGTATCCGGGGTAACAAACTCCTTTTCAGGAGCAAAGGTAACGCTGGGATTTTGCTGTTCGGCAAAAAACAGGTATAAACCGATCAATCCAATTATTATCAGTATACCCAAGACCAGGAAAAATTTATTCTTTCCAGAAGAACTGTCTCGATTTGTCATATTAAATTCCCCATAAATCGGTTAATTAAAATTATAGATATGTAACTGTGCCCACAGCTAACAAGCCTTATTGATATTATATAGTATAAGTCCAAACATATATTGCCTGCTCACGTATTTAATCTTAAATAGCTCAAATAGCAAGTAGATAAGGCATAAAAATTCGAAGCAGACTTTAAGAAATTCTTTTTTAACTATCTGATTTAATTTTTGTATAAAAATTTACAAAACGACCCTGTAAAAAATGATTTCACTACTTGCAAAAGGTTTATCAATCAGATATTATATTAAGCGTTGATTTGTTATTCAATTCAATACATTTAAAATTTTATAATATTTAGGGAGATTTTATGAGTGCAAAAAACGGTGATCAAGTCAAAGTTCATTATCGAGGAACTTTATCCGATGGAACGGAATTCGACAATTCCTTTGAAAAAGACCCTTTGGAATTTACCATTGGAGAAGGGCAAATAATACCAGGCTTTGAGAACGCAGTAGTCGGCATGGGTGAAGGAGAACAGAAAGAATTTACTGTTTCACCTGAAGAGGGTTACGGAGATTACAACGATGAAGGAAAGATAGAGGT
>CAJXKR010000293.1 GCA_913055815.1 uncultured Desulfohalobiaceae bacterium
ACTAAAATCTCTGGCGCAAAATCAAGGAGAAGCCAAGTCCATGTCACAAAACAAAGAGTCGCGTAACGATATTATAACATTTCTGCAGGGATTTTTAAAAGATCCTGGACATGTTGGTTATATTTGCCCCAGTTCCCGCTTTCTGGAACGCAGGCTGGTAAAAAGCGCAAAAATCGAGTCCGCCCAATGTGTGGTCGAACTGGGGGCGGGTACAGGAGGAACCACCAAGGCCATCCTAAATTCCCTGCCACCCGATGGGAATGTTTTGGCTGTTGAGAACATGCAGGATTTTATCCCGTATCTTCAGGCAATTACAGATTCAAGACTTAAAATTTTCCAAGACGACGCCCTCTATCTGGGGACCGGACTTGAGGATTACAATCTTCCCAGCCCGGACGCAGTGGTCTCAGGCATTCCATTTTCCACCATGGGAAGAGAACACGGTATCAACGTACTTAAAAATGTATGGACAGCATTAAAGCCCAATGGACTCTTTGTGGCTTATCAATTCCGGGATCGGGTTTCCAAACTCGGCAATGAAATATTCGGTACTCCGAGTGTTAATCTAGAATTATTGAATATGCCACCCATGCGGGTATATATCTGGCAAAAGACGGGGTAGGTTAACGTGGATCCTGGCTATATTTAAACATGCTAATATACAGTCCCTGCACCTAGCATGTCTAGGTGCAGGGAATAGTTTAAAAAGGGCAATACGCAAGTACATTGATCGCTGTATAATTGGTTAGCGGATCCTCGCCATATCTACATCCGATATTGTTTTGATCCTCGGACTTGTTTACAATCTCATCCGCAGATCCCCGATAGAATTCACACTTGTTATTGAAACAGACATAAATATATCCCCAGCCAGTTTCGGGAGGTGCCTCCCAATATTCCATCTCCTCTCCGCAATAAGGGCAATATCTTTTTTCGCTCATGATTTCCTCCTTGTATTGAAAAAATAGGTAACAGTTTAGAGTACGGCTACCAACACAACTATTTTTGTATCATTTATTACATTGTCAAGTCAAATCCACAGAACCCAGCAATCAGGGCTATTTGTTCTAGAGCTCAATCTACTGTATCTATGTGATTTTTTGATCCATACTAATATAAAATTCGAAATTCGAATTTCGAAATTCGAAAATAAAATCAAAGAGTTGATAAAACATTCAACATCAAGAGTTCAAATTGTTATTTGATGTTCACATCGAGCCACCCGGCTGCGGCTTAAATACATGCAGATTTGATTTATTCTCCTAATACTTACAACTGATAACTAATAACCGATAACTGATAACTTCCGCCTCCAGCTATTGAACAAATCCTGAAAAAGATATATCCTTCTCCCCTGATGTTAGATACTCCCGAGAACAAACAAACCTAGTCCATCGGAGCTAAAATATATGAACAAACAGAACGAAACTCGCATCAAATGGATATTCTTCGATTTCGGAGGCGTACTCGCAGAAGAAGGCTTTTTGCAAGGCCTACAGGATTTGGGAAGAATAAAAGGTATTGACCAGGAGGTAGCATTCCAAAAAGGACATGAACTTATCTACTCCACCGGATACCTTCTGGGTGAAGGACCCGAAAGCGCTTTCTGGGATGCCATGCGCAGGGAATTAAACTTTGAGGACAGCGACGAGCACCTGCGTTCCTTGATGTTAAAACGCTTTCTGCCCAGAGAGTGGATGTTTGTTCTGGCCGAAGAACTGAAAAGTCAAGGGTTTTACACTGCGATCTTGAGTGACCAAGTGGATTGGTTGGACAAGCTTGATGAACAATACTGCTTTTACTCCAAGTTCGACAAGGTCTTCAACAGCTTTGAACTAGGCAAGAGCAAGAGAGAAACCGAAATTTTCAGTCACGTATGTCAAACCCTGGAAATATCCCCGGAAGAGGCATTATTCCTGGACGACAGCAGTTCCAACATTCAAAGGGCTTGGGAATCCGGGATGCGAGGGATAGAATACCGGGACAGGAATCAATTCTTGAAGGATTTGTCCAAGGATTTCCCTTATATAAACCTCCCCGCAAACAAGGAAAACCTGGAAACTGCCTTCCAAACCCAATTTTCAGAGGAAGATGCCCACTACTTGTCCGAGTTGGTTTATCCCTGCCTGGACCAGGAAAGCATTAACTACGAAGAAATCCCGTTTACTGAAGATATAAAGAACGAGTATATATTGATGGCCTTTGAAGAACGCCTGCTCATACCAGTGCAAGCAAAACAGGAAAGCTGCTGGGAAGAACGTGGACTAAAAGTATTTCCCGGAGAATCCTATTTCATGCCCAGGATGTCCAAGAACTTGCTCCAAATGGCCAGTATAACGGGAAAATTCGAACCAGAACAAGCAATGAGGGAACTTTTGAACGAATGCGGACAAAAGAATATTACCCTGATTATCGACTATATGATGCAATTAAAACAACAAGTACACGGATTCAAGATCAATGCAGACAAGATGTTGAAACTTGCCCATGAACTCGAATTAAGCGAGGACTTGCACGATCTGGCAGACCTTTTTGTGATTCTCGGCTTTTTGAGTCCCAGCAGAAGCGGTACATTGGCTGAAGGAATGGCAAAATACGAGATCAACCCCTGCTTGTTTTGGTAAAAACGATTGGATCATTTTTTTGATTGACGTGAAATTCAGATTTTGCCAACAATTATGAAACTAAATAAAATTTTGATGGATTAAACCCCAAAAATCGAAAATGTAATACCTTGAATAGGAAAAATGATTGCCAAAGAGCAATTGAGACAAAGATCAATATCTATACCTGATTGACGAGAAAATCCACAAAACATATGAAAAGATCTTATTTCTTTCGCAAAAATCGTTACGCTGCTTTCCTTTTTTTTTCCATATTCCTGGTTATCTTGATAGGTATGTTCGGATACATGCTTCTGGAGGACATTCCACCTTTGGAAGCATTGTTCATGGCAATAGGAACACTTACAACCATATCCCCTTTTACTCTATCTTACAGTGGAAAAATTTTCAGCATCCTGCTGCTGATTTTTGGTTTCGGGTTGGTTGCAGCAACTGCTGCATATCTGGGCAATCTGGTCCTGGATGAAAATTGGATCGAACTATATCGGAGGCGTAAATTGGAAAAAAGGCTAAAAAACTATGAAAACCATTATATCATATGTGGCCACGGACAGATGGGCCAAAGAATCGTCGCGGAACTAAACCGCTACAACACACCGATTGTAATTATAGACAACGACCACGAAGTCCTTTTGCGCTGCAAGGAACTGGGACTCCCGCATCTGGACAAAGATGCCATGGAAGAGGAAACACTTATAGAAGCGGGTGTGGAAAAGGCCAAGGGATTGATCTCAGTGGTAAACAGGGATGCTGACAATGTTTATATTGTACTCACTGCCAGGTCTTTGAATCCGGAACTATATATTTGTGCACGTGCAAGCAGCAGGGGGGTGGAAAGCAAACTCCGGCGCGCCGGTGCAGACAGGATTGTATCTCCTTATGCAACTGCAGCCATGCGTATCAGCCAAAACATCCTGCGCCCCACTGTTACCAATTTTCTGGAATTGGCACTTTCCGGAGAAGGGATGGAACTGGAAATGGAAGAACTCTACATTCCC
>CAJXKR010000294.1 GCA_913055815.1 uncultured Desulfohalobiaceae bacterium
TGGCCCAACATATTCAAATACTGCCATAATAGTTCTATACCACTTGTAATTGCCAATGCCAGGATATCCCCGGATTCGTTCAAAAGATACCAAAAAATAAAATTTTTTATCAGTCCAGTACTGAATTATTGTCAAAAGATTCTGGCACAGAGCGAAAAAGATGCAGAGCGTTTTTTAAGCCTGGGAGTGTCGCCCAGGAAAATTATTACGACCGGTAACATAAAATTCGACATAGAACTTTCGGAAAACAAAATTGAGAAAGGAAGAAAGCTAAGAGAGAAATTTGCCCCCAAAGGACCGATCTGGGTTGCTGCCAGCACTCATAACGGGGAAGAGGAGCAACTCCTTGACGTTCATGCCAAATTATTGGAAAAGGAACCCGAGGCCCTGTTGATTATCGTCCCCAGGCATCCAGAACGTTTTGAAACTGTAGCAGATCTCTGTTCCAAAAAAGGATATCAATTTCAACGACACAGCAAAAGAAAAGGTGTCGATCCCGATATCAAAGTATATTTAGGAGATACCATGGGAGATTTGCCTACTTATTACGCAGCTTCAGACATCGCCTTTGTAGGAGGCAGCCTTGCGGAAATTGGTGGCCATAACATGCTGGAACCATCGGCCCTGGGACTCCCTGTATTTACCGGTCCTCACCTGTTCAACTTTCAGGAGATCGCAAACATGCTCCAAGAAAATCAAGCACTCAGTATTGTTAATTCTTCGGAGGAACTTTTTCAGAATCTGTATTCTCTACTGCAACATCCAGCAAACATAAAAACTATTAGCGAAAAGGCCAAGCAAGTGGTGCATGACAACAAGGGAGCAGTAGAGAAGACCTTGAAGCAAATAACCGAATTACTCC
The DNA here is from genome assembly GCA_913055815.1 of uncultured Desulfohalobiaceae bacterium. Taxonomy (GTDB): domain Bacteria; phylum Desulfobacterota; class Desulfovibrionia; order Desulfovibrionales; family Desulfothermaceae; genus CAJXKR01. Next base: position 863 of record CAJXKR010000294.1, read on the forward strand.
CTCAAGGAACCGATTAACAGGGATTTTTCCTTGTTATAAAAAGAGTTGTACCTACACAATATCAAAAATCAATAATCATGCGCACGATCTTGTACAATACATTAACCACTTGGTTTCAATGGCTGAATCCGGAAACTATCTCGGCAATAGGAAGGACAATTGGCAAGATAATGTGGTATTGCTTGCCTTCCAGGCAAAAGAAAGCCAAGGAATCCATTGATTACCACATCCAGGATAAAGACAAGAATGCCAAAGAATTGGCTTATTCCAGTTTCATACACTCCGGACAATCTTTTATGGAATTGTTCATGGCACGGGATTTCGACTATAGATTCATGTCTGCCAGAATTAAAATTGACTTCCCTGAAAATCTGGAATTCATAAAAAAGGTGGACAGGCCGATAATCGCTACCACCGGACATTTCGGAGCGTGGGAACTGCTCGCCGGCATACTGAGGCTGAATTTCAACGACAGGAAATCGCAGATAATAGTAAAAGAACCCAAGGATCAGGGCCTGAACAATATCTTGAAGCATTACCGCAGCCATTTCGGAGTGGAGGTAGTGTCCAAGGATAATGCCACGTTCAAGGTCTTGCGTTGTCTGAAACGCAAAGGTATTTCCGCCTTTCTGGTGGACCAAAACACAGTGCGGTCCAAGGCCGTGTTTCTACCCTTTTTAAACGACTACGCAGCAATAAACATAGGTCCTGCACTACTGGCGCTGCGTTCCAATGCTCTGATCTGGCCAGCCTTCCTGTTCAGGGATTCTAATACCCAATATACATTCTATTCCTTTGAAGCATTGGATACAAGAGAATTAACCGGAAGCACGGAAGAGAAGGTAGAAAAAGCCGCCCTTTTCTATACTCAGGCTGTAGAGGAAATGATAAAAAAATTTCCGGAACAATGGTTCTGGATGCACAATCGTTGGAAAAACCGACCGAAGTGGGAAATCGAAGGCAAAAACTAAAAGGCCCGGTACAACCGGGCCTAATGATCATCCAAAATAGTATTATTAAATCTTGTTTAGCTGGAAAAGGCCTTCTCGAAATTGGGAACAACTTGCTTCTTACGACTCATTACTCCATCCAGCCAAGCCTTCTCACCATCCGGCTTTGCCCCGAATGCCTTTTCAACAACTGAAGGATCGTCAGTAGCCATCAGCAATTCCGAACCTTCCTTCATAATATCGGTAAGGAGCAAGAACACACTATGGTAGTCTCCTTCGCCCTTTATGCTCTTTATATCATTGGCCAAATCTTCTTTCACAGAATCCAAGAGGGACAAGTCCACTACTTCCAACTGGCCTATGCCCACTTTATTTCCGCTCATATCGAAGTCTTTGTAATCCCTGTGTACCAAGTCCCGAATCGGGGTACCTTCAATTGCGGATTTCACTTTGAACATTTCCATTCCCAGAGAAGTAAGATCACTCACTCCCGCTTTTTTGGCCAATTCCTCGCCTACCTTCTTGTCTTCGTCGGTGCAGGTAGCTGATTTAAATATAACCGTATCGCTCAAAATGGCGCAGAGCATAATTCCGGCGAGATCTTTCGGAAGTTCCACATTGTAAAAATCGTACATATTCTTGAGCACGGTACAAGTGCAGCCCACCGGCCAAGTCCAAACTTCTATCGGATTATTCGTGGTAACATCGCCAACCTTGTGGTGATCCACAATACCGAGCAGTTCGCCTTTATCCAGATTGTCGATGGTCTGTGACAAGTCGGAATGATCCACCAAGAATATTTGCTTATCAGAAGCATCGCTAACCTTTTCAGGTGCACCAACTCCGAACTTGTCCAGTACAAACTTGCTTTCATCGTTTATGTCTTCTTGTACTGCGGGTTTACTTTCAACACCCAATTTGCTTTTCAAATCAGCTAAAGCAATTGCGGCACATACAGAATCCGTATCCGGGCTCTTGTGTCCAACAACATATGCAGGCATAATCTACCTCCTCCTATACATTTTTTTAATATTCAACTTTTGGTCAAAAACCTTGTGATATGTATCACAAAACATTACGCCTGCCAAGGAGATTAAAACAACAAATTTTAAATAATTAAAATCATCTCCTCCTACCCTCTATCCAGCTAACCAAACCCCGAGACAGAGCAAGCCGCCACATAGTATCAGGTACTGGTACAAGCTTTTTTTGCGAAGAGACAACAATCCGCCCAGCAAAGCAACCATCCAAAGATAGTTCCAGGAAAAACCCTCTATGTATAAAGGCCAAAAAGGTCTGATATAAGCGTAAAGATACTTAATGGAAACAAAACTGCACAGAAAAAGCACGCTATTCATCAGGAAGATTTGCAAAAGTGAATTTTTTATCAAATGTTTGGGCTGGAAAAGGTCCAGGTTGGACTTTGACCAAGACAAGAGTTTGTCATAGCTTCGATTCTGCAGGATCCTTTGCCAAGACTCCAGTTTTGATCCCAAAAAGGCCAATGGAATAGTCAAGAACAGGATTGGCAAGACTTGACCCGCCCTGTACAGTTCAAGATCCAAAGCAAGCAGGATGGTAACAAAGGTAGCGATCATTTTATGGGGAGGGATATAAGTTCCAGCATTAAACTTATCAATCCATAAGAGCTCGAAAAATACTGCAACACCAAGAACCAAACTCCAATTGCCGGTAATCAGGCCAATAAACAACCCCAAGGTGATCGGCCTGTCCAACAACCCGATGCTCAATGCAAACCTGGACAGGGAAATAAGCCCAAAAAAAAACTT
>CAJXKR010000295.1 GCA_913055815.1 uncultured Desulfohalobiaceae bacterium
ATGCCGCTAACAACTGCAGATGTGGTGGATTCTCCCACCTGGCTGGCTCCTCCGCTTGTTTGAAATCCCCTGAAACAACCGATCCAGGAGATTAGCAAGGCAAATAGCCCGCCTTTTATGAATCCCAGCAAAAAATCGAAAATTTTCAAATCAGATACCATCTGATTGACAAAACCTTCTACAGTGAGATTCAACATCCCCACTCCAACGGTTAGACCGCCCAGTATTCCGAATATGTCCGAGAATAGCACCAGAAACGGCACTACGAACAATGCTGCCAGCATTTTGGGCATTACCAAAAATAAAATGGTATCGAATCCCATAGTGGTCAAGGCGTCCACTTCCTCTGAAATCTTCATGCTTCCAATTTCAGCCGCAAACGCAGACCCGGAACGGCCTGCCACAATGATGCAGGTCATTATGGGGCCCAATTCCTTGACCATTGCCAGTGATACCAGGGAGGCAACGTATACATTTGCTCCGAATTGCTGTAATTGAAAAGAGGACATAAAGGCGATAATCAGTCCCAGCAGGAAACTTATAAGTCCCACAATTGGCACTGCGTCCACTCCTACCTGGTACATGTAGGTTATTAAATCGTTCCTGCGCAGTCTACCGGGACGAAACAAAAGATAAAAGAAACAGATAAATATTTCCCCCACAAATACGCTCATATCGCGAAAGTCTTTTACCAGCTTTATACTGTTCTCTCCCAGTCTTAATAAAAATTTGGGGTTTTTCTTGGTGAAGACTGCCTTGACGTTTTTACTGAACTCGGAATAATTGATCAGATCCAGATAATTGTTCACGAATTCCGGAATATTGTAGAAATTCAGCAAGGCTCCGTGTGTATTGGCTGCTTTTTCAATCTCCATGTACACGATTACCCCGAAGTCGTTAAATGACTCCATCCTGGAAAAGTCCACCGAAATCGAAGATATTTCCTTAAACGAGGAAAAGGTCTTTCTGAGTGTTTTGATGCAAACAGAGGTATTGCCGGAGTTGATAACCTGCGGCAGGGTAATGTTGATACTGTCCTCCCCGGAAACAGTAACTTGTATATCTGAAGAACCTTTCTGCATGTTTTATTAATCCTGGGGACTCGTCAGTTATAAGTTGTAGGTTGTAAGTATTTAAGAAAATGTAGCGTAATTACAGACCTCTTTCTAACCCGCGAAGGCGGGAATCTGGACCTCTTTCCATCCTCGGAAGAGGGCAGGAGACTGAATTCCCCGGTCAAGCCGGGGAATGACAAAGAAGGCCATAACAGCCAAACACTCTAATTTTATTGATGTGTTATAGATTTCCCATGCTTTGTTAACATATTGGTTCTCAGCTTGGGAATTTCAGGATACTGGAACCTTGAAAGGCTCGGACAGGGTTGGGCTACAACCCGATCAGATCCATATCTTCCGGGGCCTGTACGTTAACTTGCATGCGGATTCCTTTTTGGGAGTCTTTCTGCAATGTCAACTCCCAGACGTATTTGTGTTGCTTGGAGTTTACCTCGTCCGGCTCGGGTTCGAGAGATGTTTGCAGTTCAATATCTTCATGTCTGGCCTGTGGGATGGCTTCCTCCACTTTGACTTTGACACTGTAGGGATGGGAATTTGTTATCCTGGTGTTCCACTCCCATTTGTGGGTTTGTTTACCCTGGATAAATCCTTTTTCCCCTTCCTTTTTTTGAATCAGATCCTTTTCACTTTTTACCAGGGGGTCATTGCCAAAGAAGATGCTGTTTTTATTGCCCTGCATCCGGAAATCGTCTTTACCTATCAGGGTGCCTTGCAGAAAGAATTGGGCTTTTCCCCGGGGTATCTGTTTGGCTTCCTGCAAGTCGATCTTGGCCATTAAAAAGGATTTGGAAAAATGTTTGGGCCTCAAGAGATGCCTGAATTCAGCCGGCCAATTTTCAGTCTTTAACTCGGTGGTTTGAGGGGATTTGGATGGGAGATCCAGACTGCCCAGATGCCATTGTGTATAGGTGCTTTTTCTCTCTTTGCGAGGTTTCTCTCCAGCCCCCCGGCCTAATTCTTTCTTGGGACCGGGTGCCATCTGTGCCTGCATTTTGGCTCTGTCAGCCCTTACCTTTTTCGAAGGCCTGGTTTTGATTATCCAGGGCCTTAAACCCGGAGGGGTAAGTTCAAAAGAGGGCTTTATTGTGGCCAGGGTTATCTGGGTGTTGTTCCAACTTTTTCCTGTCTTTTGCCAAATCTCGGTGTTCCAGGTAAAAGAGATCTTTTCCTCCTTGGGCATGGCCTTTAAATTGTAAGTGGAATTGTATCCTGCATAAGGATAATAATAGGAATAATCGACTTTGCTTTTTTGCTGGGAGGGGCCGCTTATGTGCAGTGTTATTTTCCATTTCTTGCGTTCCTTGGCAGTAATTTCCCGGATTTGTTCTTTTACTTTTTCAATTTTTTGTTCAATTTCCCTGATCTCTCGTTTTATGTCGATTTTTTCCAGATAAGTATTTGAAAGGGGTTTTGTAAAGGCCTTTCCAATTTCCAGTGCGTCTTGGGCATTGTCCCATTTCCTGTTTATCTGGGCTTCCCAGAATTCGATTTTTTTGTTTTTGCTTTTCAGCCTGGCCTGGATCCTTTTGTTTTCGAGCTTTAGTTTGTCCAGCTTTTGTCTTAGCTTTTGAATTTTTTCCGGATACTCTTTTTTGATTTTTTTTCTGGAGATCTTTTTGATCTCAAAGGAATTGTTGGCAGGGCTGACTGACAAAGTCTCCGGGTCTGCCTTTCCGGGTAGGAAAAAATCGTTCCTGCCGCTTTCCATAATCTTGCTTTCCTGGATATTGCAGCCTTGTGGGTATATCTTGGCAGATTCCACCTTTGCCTGGGATATTCCTGTTAACAAAAAGAAAAAAAACATGGCCGAACAAAGAATCCTGCCCTTCATAGCCCCTCCTTGCAAATGATTGCCCGGATGTTTCTTGTTTGGATGATTCCGCCGGGTCCTGGAGTTCAAAATCTGTTTGGTGCTTGGCCGAAAACTCACCCATCTACTACGTCGCTTTAAGCCTCTGAAATCCTCATGTATTAACATACACAGCGGTTTCAAAATTCTTTGCTCCTTGTGTATAGGTACGTTTACGGTCCAATCACGGTTTTCGGTCAGGCACTGTTTATACAGCAAAATAATTTGGATGTAAGTCTTGATTATCAGAATTAGCACATCAAACCATACTTTGCAATAAACTGATTCTTCCAAGGACCCGGTGCGTTGCCCTGGGCTATAATATAAGCATGCCCTTGGGGGTGATAAGACTTTTGAATTGTGATCGTGGAATCAAGTTGCAGTAACGGGGTATGGATTGGCAGTGATTCAGGTTGAAGGGTGTCCGGCAACTCCAGTTGCCTGTGCCGCCTGGATTTTTAAAGATGGACAATAATCAAGAATCCCGTCCATGACGCAATGGACGGGATTGGTAATATTCCTAGGCTTCCAGCTTTTCTTCCAGTTCCTTTTTTATCACCTGGATGTCCCGGTCGCCTGCCAAATCGATATACTTGGTCTTGCCTTTTTCCGCCAGGTCCTTGAAGAAATGGGCTGCAGCGAGTGTTCCGCTCTCAGTATCGTAGTA
>CAJXKR010000296.1 GCA_913055815.1 uncultured Desulfohalobiaceae bacterium
GAGGAGGTGAACGGTTGCACCGGGATTTGTAGATAGCGTTGCATGGCGAGATTGTCCGGTCTGGTCATCTCGTTGGTGATTGCCATGCTCACGTTTTGTACTTTTTTGTTCAGGATCCTTTTCAGGGCCATGGCAGAAGCCATGGCATCCGGATCTCCGATCAGGAGTATGAGCAGGCGTTCATTCTTGCTGAATTGTTTGTTCAGCATTTCCAGGTTGTTGTTTAGTTTTCTGAAGTATGTCATTTGTTAATTTTTTATGCAAAACCCTGCAGGGTTGTTAAGTGTTTTGTATTAAAATTATTCCCAAATCCCGAGTGAATTGGCATTAGGCCTTACCTTGCCTGAATTGATTCGATCCAGTCCTTAACCAAGCTGGATCGAGGTGGCAATTCATTGGGTAAATATATCTTTACTGCAATTTGTGCTTGTATATGATTTAACTTAATCCCCAATTGATAATCCAGTTGGAAAAAATGTCAAGAGATTGGTGAAGGTCTTCAGGATTAAACACTTCCAGGACTATTGTTCTGTTTGACGGGAATTTTTCCAGGACTGACTTCAGTATTTCCTGTCCGGTAGGGGATAAGTTGGCCAGGGAGGTGTGTCTGGATGGATCGTTGTCACCGTAGATATGCAGCATTTCCAAGCGGTCCCGGAATCCCCGCAGGTTGAACAACTCCTGTTGATTGAAAGCGAGCAGGTGGCCTAAATCCAGGCATATCTTGAACTCGGTCTGCAGGATAAGGGGCCAGATTTGGACCAGGTCGTTCTCCTGCACGTTTTCCAGGAGCAGTTTCCTGGACCCCAAGTCCGGATGTTCTTGCCAGGCGCGGTGGAATTCGGTGAATACTTCCGGATCGCGCGGAGGATGCAAAACAAAACAGTGCGGGGACAAATATTCAACCTGGGCGGCCAGTTTTTCTATGTCCCGGATTACTCGCCCCACTCCCTCTTCCCAGGGCAGGTCCAGGGGCAGGTGGAGATGATATCCCATGTTCAAGTCCTTCAGGCCATGGGGTAGGTCGTGCTCGGTATAATTCAAGGAGGACTCGGTCTCGAAGAAAATCAACTCCACTTCGTCTACCAGGTGCTGCAGATAATAGCAATTGTCCCCTACCACTGCCGGCCATACAAAAGAGGGGGCGGCGATGAACCAGGGTGATTTTTTGTTGTGGAACGCAGACAAATCATACCTCCAATCTTTTCAGGGGAGAATTTTCGGATTTTTTGATACCCGTTACCTTGCAGAATCAGGAAAGCAGTCCGAGTTGTTTTTCCTTTTGTACTTTCTGCACCACGCTTCTTATCTTGTTCACCCCATCCCAGGGCAATAGATCCAGGAAAGGGCTCTTGTTCAGATGAAAATTCCTTCCATAGATTTTCCTGCTAGGAGAGCGGCTCAGGATCAAATTGTTTTTCGCCCTGGTAAGCCCCACGTAAAAGAGCCTTTTCTCCTCTTCCTCGTCTGGTTTGTTTTCCCCACCCGCTCTGCCGGACAAGAATTCCTTGCCAGCATAGGGCAAAATACCCTGTTCAAGGGCAGGCAAAAACACTGTATCGAATTCCAGGCCCTTGGCTGCGTGCAGCGTAATAATACGGATCTTTTGTGCTTTTTCCCTGACCCGGTCCAGTTCACTTTCCAGCCGGATCCAACTGAGCAGGTTGCTCCAACCTCCGTGTTCCTTGAAACTCTTTTTTAATTCCCGGAAGGGCTGACTCTTCCAGAAAAGCTGGTCAAAGGGGTAAATATCCTGAAAATAGATGGATATGGCCTGCGGCCCTTCGATAATAACTTTTTCCGGACAGTCCAGGGTTTCCTTGGAATCATCCGGGTTTATGCCCAAAAATTTGGCAGCTGTATTAAGTATCAATTCAATCCTGTGATCTTGCCAGAAAGGTGTGTTTTGGGGAACAAAACAGGGCAGCCCCATTTTGGTGAGATTGCGTTCCAGGGGCGGGATTAGTGCTTTGAAGCGTACCAATACAGCTATTTCTCCCGGACTGAGGGTGTCCTTGTCTTCCAGGTCCGCCTGCAAGTGTCCCGTACCCCCCAAAAGGCTTTTGATCTGTTGTCCTATCCAGACCGCTTCCTGCTCTCCGCTTTGGGCCTGATAAAAGGTCAAATTCCCCTTGCCTTCCTGCATGCTCTCCAAAACCGGCATTTCAGGAAAAATGGAACTGGAGAAGCGCACGATGTCCTGTTTGTTGCGGTAGTTTTTGTCCAGGGAGATAGTGCTTAGTTCCGGCCAATATTCTTGCAGTTGCTTTTCAATATCCTTTATTGCTCCCCTGAAGCCGTAAATGGACTGGGCTGGGTCCCCGATGGCGAAAAGACCGTGGCCGTTGGAAGGCAACAGGTGATGCAATATGCTGGTCTGAAGCCTGGACAGGTCCTGTACTTCGTCCACCAGTACGTGGGTGTAGGGAAGGGATCCGGCATCAGTTTGCAGCCTGCAGAGCCAGCTATCAAGCAAATCTGCAAAGTCCACCAGGTTTAGATGCTCTTTCAACTGATAAAAGTTATTCCAGTATTCTTGCAATTCCTCCGGAATGTATTGCCTTTCCCTGGCCAGATTCAATTTGTCCCAGGCGGATAAAAGTTCCTTTTTAGTGGTTTCCGGATTGGCTTCTGCAAAGAGGTTAAAACCTTCCTCGTCCGAAAGTATCACGGGTGGTTCGGTATGGATGTTCAACCAGTTCTCATAGGCGATAGCATGCAGGGTGTCAGTTCTGGGGAGGCATTGCTGTTGTCCAAAGGTTTCCAGGAGCCTTTCTCCTATTTCTCTGGCAGCGGCACGGGTGAATGTGACCACCAGAACATGCCTGGGTTGTGCTCCCTGCTCCAGCAAATATTCCACCCTGCCCAGTAGAGTGCGGGTCTTCCCGGTACCCGGGCCCGCAATTACCAATGTTGGTTCTGATCCGGACTTGATGGCTTGCAACTGTTCCGGATTATAGCTGGGTTTTTGTTGTGTTTGCTGCTCTTTTGGCTGTCCTGTTTCGGTTTTGGGGGGCATGTCACTGAAATCAACCAGCTTTCCGGAACTCGACGGTATCTTGTTGTCATCTGCAAATAGGCTCTTGCCTTGTTGGAATTCCTTTTTCTCCTGGGGTGTGAACACGGAAATCGTGCCGAATTGTCCGTCAAAACCGGGGTCCCGGTATACCTGTCGGTTGCGCATTCGCAATATACCCTCTGCCAGTGGTGAGGAAAAGGAGCGTATCTCTTCCAAGGGGGCATTTTGCAGGATGTTCAGTTCCGAGCCCAGGGAATTTATCAGCCTTTTCTGTAAATTATAGACAGTCTTTGTCTGTGGCCCTTTTCCCAATATTTCGCTTATAACCTCGTTTAAAGGGATAAGTGAGGCATACCCGGGTGTATTGGATGGCTGTGCCGGCTGCTCCCGGTCAGCCAAACTGAATATCCGGTTCAGTACTCCCACAGTGAGATTTTTGCCGCATACTGGGCATTTGTTTCCGTGTTCCCTTGTCTCCCTGGGGTCCAGGACGACTCCGCATTTCCTGTGTCCATCCAAGTGGTATTTTCCTTCTTCCGG
>CAJXKR010000297.1 GCA_913055815.1 uncultured Desulfohalobiaceae bacterium
CAGGTCACCCGGCTCAGGAACAGCTTTGTGGCAGACAAGATGGAGGTCTACGAGTCCCTGGTTTCCGTGCTTCTGGATATGGGCAGAAAGACAGAGGCCTTTTACACTGCGGAGCGCTCCAGGGCCCGCAACCTTATCGATCTTCTGGGCAATAACAAGCTGCGCCTGGGCGAGGAAAAGGATCAAAGGCTTTACGAGCGGATCAACTCTCTCAAGGCATCGATTCTGGAACAGGAAAAGCTGGTGGCCCAGACCGAGGATGAACAAGCATCCGAGGCCTACAAAAAGACTTTGGAAGATCTAAAGGACAAGTACAGGGACCAGTTAATGCAGGTGCAGGCTAACAGGCCGGAAATGCGATCCCTGATAACAGTGGATCCGATTGAAGTAGACAAGTTCAGGGAATTGCTGGATCCGGGTATGACTATACTCAGTTACTACCTGTTGCCGGACGAGATTGTCTGCTGGGTGGTGACATCGGAAAAATTGGAGGTGGTCAGGGTACCTGCAACCAGATCCGATTTAAAGGATACTATACTGGAATTCAGGAGGAGTTTGCAAAACCTGGAGCCATACGAGAGCTTGTCAGAAGAGCTGTCTTCCCTGCTCCTGGAACCGGTGGCCGAGAAACTTGAGCAGCCAAAACAAGTAGGTATTATACCGCACCGGATGCTGCACTACCTTTCCTTTGCACCGCTCGAGTACGGGGGTTCTTCCCTTGTACAGGAGTACCCCCTTTTTTACTTGCCCAGCGGCAGTGTGTTGCGTTATACCTTGCAAAGGAGATCGCAAGAGGATAAGTTCCGGGTGCTGGCAGTGGGAAATCCGGATTTGGACACTCCGGGATTGGAACTTCCTTTTGCAGAACACGAAGTGAAATCCATGGGCTGGAACTTCTCTGACTTTACCGAGCTTATGCGGGACAATGCCACGGAGAGCCAGGTAAAGGACAGAGTGCAGGATTTTGATATAGTGCACATTGCCTCACACGGGGATTTCGATCCCTTGAATCCCTTGTTCTCCAGCCTGAAATTCAGCAAGGGAGCAAAGGAGGACGGGGACTTGAAAGCCGCGGAAATCTTCGGACTGGATATCCGGGCGGATCTGGTGGTCTTGAGTGCTTGCCAATCCGGGCTCGGGGATATAAAGGCCGGAGATGAGGTAGTGGGGCTGAACAGGGCGTTTATGTTCGCAGGGGCCCATACCCTGGTCTCCAGCCTGTGGAGGGTTAGCGATATCTCCACTGCCATGCTCATGAAGCAGTTCTACCGGGAATACGTGGACAGCAACAAGGCACAGAGCCTGCGCCGTGCAATGCTGCATGTAAAGACATTTTATCCGCATCCCGGGTATTGGGCTGGTTTTATCCTGAGCGGGGATTATTATTAATATGAAAGGCGTGGTTACGTGATTATGTTTTTATGTGGTTACGTAAGAACTAGAGTTAAACGCCTGTTATGCAACAATCGAGACAATTTTGCTGCTTTGATGCAGATGGGTGAGTTTTAGTCCGAGCATTAAATTTGAACTTTGGGTCGAGAAATCCACGATAGATAGGAGATTTTATGAAATACTTTTTTGTTCCGTGTTTTCTGATACTGTTGGCAGTGCCACTGCTTTCCCTTGCCGCAGGGGAAGGGATGTGGGTAACTTCGCAGGGATCGAAGCTGAAATCCGGCCAGGGGATGTCCGCGTCTACTATTGAAGTGGTCCCGGTGGGGTCCAAGGTGCAGATCCTGGGCAAGCAGGGGCGTTGGTACAAGATCAAGGTACCATCGGGAAATCGGGGCTGGATGTACCAGGGCCGCCTGTCCAGGAACAGGCCTTTGACAGAATCCGAGTCCGGAGAAGGTTCGGACATGTTCGGATCCTTGACCGGCAGCAAAATCGAGGCCAGGCAGGCTGATACTTCCCGCAGCATAAGGGGACTATCTCCGGAAACCGAAGCCTATGCAAACAAACAGCAAACTCCGAAAAAATACCGCGAGGCGCTGGATCAAGTAATAGAGCGCAAGGTGAGCAACCGGGAGTTGACCAGGTTCCTGCGCAAGGGGAAGATTGGTGAATACGCAAATTAACCGGGGAACAATAAAATCTTGCAACGTATAACATACTATTGAAAAGGAGCTTGGCATGAAGGCAGCCTATACAAAATATTCAACTGTAATGATCTTCCTGGTGCTTTTTATCCTGCTTTCCGGGTGTCTGACCGTAAAACAGAATGGGAAGTCCGCTTCCAACTCTTCTCAATTATCCTTTTTGGACGGTGTGATAAAAAAGGGCAGCAAGGAGCGCAAGATTTTTGAAGGTGCCCAGAGCGTACTTTCCGGACTAAGGGGAGTGGATTACGAGACCGAGAGGACAATAGGGGAGACTTTTGCGATCAAAGGGTTCAAGCGCTACGGGCTACCGGTGCAAAATTCAGAGTTGCAGGAATATGTCAACCTGGTGGGAACTGCTGTAGCCAGGAATTCCCTGCGTCCCACCATTCCCTACGATTTTGTGGTTGTGGACAGTTCCCTCAAGAATGCATTCTCCTGTCCGGGCGGGATCATCTTTATCAGCAAGGGGCTTTTGGATATCTTGGAGAACGAGGCCCAGTTGGCGAATATCCTGGCACACGAAGTTTCGCACGTGCAGCACAAGCACGCCCTCAAATCCATCAGAAGGGCCAGGTTCCTACAGGGAGTAGGTGAGATAACCGCTGCAACCATGGAGGGAGACAAGGGTGATCAATTCGAATCCATGCTGGGAGATCTGCAGACAGTCTTGTTTGACAAGGGATTGGACAAGGGCATGGAGTACGAGGCTGACAAAAGCGGAATGGAGATCGCCTATCGCACGGGATACGATCCCAGCGGGATGATCGAGGTGCTGCAGTCATTGAAAAAGAGGCGTTCCCAGTCCAAGGAAAAGGGCTCCTGGTTTTCCACACATCCGCCACTGCCGGAACGTATAGATCGGTGCAGGTCAACTCTCTCCGGATTTTCAAATTGGCAGGGATTAGCCCATGTAAGGGGACGTTTCCGCAATTCAGTGAACTAAAAGACAAGCTCCAGTGGTCTCAAATCTGAGAGAAGAGCAAATTGCATGATCTTACGTTGGAGCAAGGCAAACGGATACAAAGACGTACTTGCCATCAGCCTCCCCTTGATCGCCTCCATGGGATCCATTACCTTGATGGAGTTCACTGACCGGGTGTTCCTGGCAAACTATTCCCTGGACGCTATTTCTGCAGCATTGCCGGCCGGGATTTCCTCCTTTTTGTTTATCTCCTTCTTTATGGGAGTGGGGAATTATACCAACGCATTCGTGGCCCAATATATAGGTGCCGGGGCTCCGGAACGTGTAGGAGCCGCACTTTGGCAGGGGATTTATTTTTCCCTGATCGCAAGCCTGATTTTGGCAAGTCTGTATTTCATTGCCGGCCCCATGTTTTCCTTGATTGGTCATCCGCAGGAAATTCAAAGACTGGAGGTGACCTATTTCCGGATTGTTATCTGCGGAGCCGGGCTGGTTGTTTTGAGTTCTGTGTTGTCCTGTTTTTATTCCGG
>CAJXKR010000298.1 GCA_913055815.1 uncultured Desulfohalobiaceae bacterium
GAGGGAGCCACTCCCAAGGACGGACCCTCAGCCGGAATTACCATAGCTACTTCCATGATTTCCGGTCTCTTGAATATGGCTGTTAACAATGAGATAGCCATGACTGGGGAGATCACCCTTAGAGGCAGAGTCCTCCCCATTGGCGGGCTGAGGGACAAGTTGCTTGCCGCGAAGCGCGGAATGATCAAGAAGGTCCTTATACCCAAGGACAACCAGAAGGACCTCAAGGAGGTTCCCAAGGCCATCCTTAAGGACCTGGAGGTGATTCCGGTGGAACATATGGATGAGGTGTTGCCACAGGCACTTGTGAACATTGAATCAAATGATATTTTTAGCGGTGACCAGAACAATTTCCATTTGATAGAAAACTTGCGCAAGGATAAACAGTACAAACAAACCCAATAACTGAATCTAAACCGTTCACAGGTTCACCGTTCACTGCCTTTGAATTAAAGATATTCCCCTACTTTCCAAGCAAGCGCTTATTGGGTTTGTTTTAGTATCTTTGATACAATTTTTGTAAATTTTTCCCACGGCTTGGAGAGGGCTTTTTTTTATCCGGAACTGTGAACCGTGAACCCTTAACCATAACCCGTGAAGGGTTGCATTTACTTGGTGTTAAACAAGGGCTATTTCCAAATTTTTACAGAGGCAGACATATTTCACCCCGACTGGAGCAGAAAGAAAAAGCTGGAGAAGGCCCTGTTTAAACATCTTTTTTTGATTCTACATTGCTTTTTTCCGGCAATTCTTTAGTTTCTCCCTGTCCTAATTCTTTATTTCCAGATACAGTTTTGTATTTTTGGGATGAAATTTTAATATTGAAAGCATTTCCCATGATACTTACCTCTACGTCTTTTTCATTCAAATTATTTAAAGTTTTTGAAATCTTTTGTTTCTTTTTGTAAATAAAACGCCATATTGCTATACCAAGAAATAATAACACTACAAAGCCAATAAATAAATATAGAATAGTATGTTTGATAAATCCATTTAAAATGAAAACAAACCCTAAAATCACAATAAAAAAAACAATATGCGCTAGGAAAATAGCAAAAAGTAAAGCAATGCTTTGAAAAATATTAGTATTTTTTTCATGTTTCATATTTGGAAATAAAATAATATGTTATAAAATCGCTACAATCAAATAATATTTTTTAGCCCGGAAATCCCAGTCTGCGCTAACTATTGCAGTGAAATTTTTTTATCAATTCTTTTCGCATCTAAAACATAAACCTATTGATCTCTTCGACCAAAAAAGATTTCTTGCCAACACAGGCATTGGATATCCATTAAGGTACAATCAAACTTATCTTTGTTCAAGCTTTTATAAAGCTTTTTCTCCATGTTTTTGCCATGACACTAGAAACAGCTTTTATGCCAATAAACGCTTTGTATAAAGTTTAGTCGGCCTCTTCGTCATCTACCAAAAGGATTCGCAAATTTTTATTCAAGTCTTTGTTTCCGACCTGATAGCGTAAGAACCTATTGGCCCGGATCAAGATTAGAATTGCTGAAGTTATTGGATGCAGTTTGAGAGCGGATTTCTTAGGTTGGTTTAATGCTCGGGCTACTCTGAATAAACAGAGGAATAGCTCTCCTTTAGATCTTGTAGTGTTTTTGTTTTTATGGCCTCCCGTGACTCGCTGATGATCTTTTGATAGAACGCCAGGTTGTGGATCGTGTTCAGTCGGTAGGAGAGCAGTTCTTTTGCCATGTACAAGTGTCTAAGATAGGCCCTGCTGAAGTTTTGGCAGGTATAGCAGGAACATGCAGGATCCACTGCTGCAGGATCTTCCCTGTATGCCAATTTTTTTATGTTCATCTTGCCCTTGCTGGTGTACAGGGTGCCGTTTCTCGCATTCCTGGTGGGTAGCACACAGTCGAACATGTCCACTCCCCGGGAAATACTCTCCAGTATATCCAGCGGCGTGCCAACTCCCATTAGATATCTGGGCTTGGATTCCGGTAACAAAGGGATGGTATGGGAGACTATCTCCTGCATCACATCCTTGGGTTCCCCAACACTTACCCCTCCCAGGGCATAGCCGTCAAAAGGGATGGAACAGATCTCTTTTGCGCTTTGGCTGCGCAGGTCCTTGTAGAATCCGCCCTGCACAATGCCGAACAAAAGATTGGGAGCGCTGTTTTCCGGGTAAAAGTCCCGGGAGCGTTTCGCCCAGTCGGTGGTTAATTGCAAAGATTTTTGAGTGTAGGAGTAATCCGCGGTATAAGGCACGCATTCGTCCAGAACCATCATTATATCTGATCCCAGATTCTTTTGTATATTGATTACTTTTTCCGGGGTAAAAAAGTGCTTTGAGCCGTCTATATGTGACCTGAACTCTACTCCCTCGGAGTTCAATTCTCGCAGGGAAGCCAGGCTGAAGACCTGAAATCCACCGCTGTCTGTAAGTACCGCCCTGTCCCAGGAGGAGAATTCGTGTAATCCGTTAAAACTGGAAATAAGCTCATCCCCTGGCCTCAAATACAAATGGTAGGTATTCCCCAGGATGATTTCAAAGCCCAGGTCTTTTAATTCACTAGGTGTCAGGGACTTGACGCAGCCTACGGTGCCCACTGGCATAAAAACCGGGGTCTGTATTTCCCCGTGGTTGGTGCACAAGATTCCTGTCCTGGCAGTCTCGTCCTGGTCTTGTGTTTTGAATTCCCCTGTTTGCATAGCTTCCTTTTTTGATGGTTTGTTTTTCGGAGTGATTTCAATTTTGCAAGGACAACCCCGAATGTACGAATGTTTTGAATAGATACAGCAATACATTCTATTTGAAGTCTTGACAACTCTCTTTTCTAAATCCAATCTTGTGGACTTTGACGTGAAAAAACGGTTCCTGGTTCTTGGTTAAAATAAAGATATTGGTTCTACTGTGAAAGTTTTATATCAAGCTTTAGAGATGACTTGGAGCAAAAGTGGACCACCCGGCAAGGCTCAAAGTTGTAATGTTAAGCTATGCAATTTTTTTGTAAACAACGAGTTCGTTGGCGAGATTTCCCATGCTTGGTTGTGCCCGGCAGAGCATGTGGCTTAAGAAAAGGAGGTTGAATTGATGCAAAAGTCCGAAGTCCTGCAGAATACACTTCAGAGAATAGACGGGAAAGGCTACAAGGCGTACAAGGATATACAAGGCGAGTACGACTTTGGTACTTATACCTTGCATATAGACAATGTTCAGAGCGATCCCTTTGCACCCCCGAGCAGAATGAGGGTCACCGTACCCCAGGAACAAACCGGTTTTCCGGAAAATTTTTATTCCAACAAAATCAGGAAAATCGCTTTTGAGGATTATCTCACCCGTAAGTTCGCCCGTGCAGTATCCATGCTGAACAAGGGCGGAGGAAAGGGTAGCGATATAGGGATAGACAGGTGCGGCCAGGAAATCCTGCAAAGGACTTCTATGCTGGTTACTCCGGAATATGTGCAGGCCAGGTTCGTGGTGGGACTGCCTGCCAAGGGGAGAACAATACTGGGCAGCAAGGCCAAGGGGATTCTCTTCCAGGATTTACCTGATATTATCAAGAAAGC